>CAZSKV010000289.1:0-8170 GCA_964607495.1 uncultured candidatus Brocadiaceae bacterium | reverse complement strand
ACGAGATCCAGAACGGCTGATCGGTGCGCCCGCGCTGCGCGAAGATCCACTCGGACATCACCGTGCTCCCGTACTCGCCGGCGAAGAGTTCGCGGCCGAAGGCGCGCACCTCCATCGGATAGAGCGGGTTGCCGGTCAGCGCCAGGTTGCGCAGGTAGAAGAACGTGCCGGTCGCGAGCATGGCGCCCGCGAACACGAGGCAGGCGCGCCCGCGTTCCTGCCGCCGGATGCGCACGAGCCAGGCGCCGACGCAGCCGAGCGCGAGCGGGCCGAAGGGCAGGGCGAGCGACTTGCAGCCGAGCGCGAGCCCGAGCGCCGCGCCCGACGGCAGGGCCTGGCCCGGATCGCGGCGGCGAGCGCCGTGCATCGTGCAGGCGGCGAACGCGAACCAGAACACGCAGAACGGCAGGTCCGCCATCGACCCGGCAGCCTGCATCAGCAGCTCGGGCGCGAGCACCGGCGGCAGCGTGCCCAGCAGCGCGGCCCGGCGGCGACAGCCGAGGGCCCGCGCGGCAACGTAGATCGCGAGCAGCAGCGGCGGCAGGTAGAGCACGTTGCCGCCGAGCACGATGCGCTCGGACCCGGTCAGGATCTGCAGCCCCGCGCTCAACAAGCAGTGCAGCTTCGGCTGATGCGCCTGGGCATCGTCGTCGGCGAGCGGAATCGTGCCCGTGCGCGCCACCTCGGCCGTGAACGGCAGGTGGTAGTTGAGCGAGTCGAACGCGAAGTACGGCTCGGACCAGGCGCGCACGAGGCAGGTGAGCAGCAGCAGGGCCGCGGCCACGGCGCCGAACGTGCGCATGGCCTTGCGCCGGCGGGGCCACAGGAGCGCGCGCCCGCGCCAGATCCACCCCGCGAGCCGCGGCCGGGGCGCGAGCCTGCGTGCGCCGACCCAGAGCACCAGCAACGCGGCCCAGAGCACCCCGCGCGTGAGCATGCCCACGCTGCCGAGGCAGACCGTCAGGCAGGCGAACACCGTCGCCGCCAGGATGCAGCCGGCGAGCGCGAGGCTCGCTCCCGAGAGCCGGCCCGGCAGCAGGCGCGCCGCGAGGCGGAGGCCGATCTCGCACAACATCCAGCAGGCCGCGCCGAGGAGGAGGGTCATCTCGCCGCAGCGATCATAGATGCCAGTCTCCTTGCCGGCGGTGCGATCCGCGCGGCGGGGCCGGACTCAGCGCTTCGCGCGCACCTCGTGCACGACGCGCAGCGCCTCTTGGATCGAGGACAACTTGTGGCGCACCTTGCCGCGTTTCGTCCCCTGCTCCCGCTCCCACGCGTCCAGGCGCTGCCAGTCCTGCCAGGTCACGACTTCGACCTTGCGCTCGCGCAGCAGGTCGGCGACGTCGCCGGGCGCGGGCGCGAGCAGGGCGCCGCTCGCGCGGTCCGCGAGCATCGCCGTGACCGTGGCCTTCGCATCGGGGCTGTTCGTGCCGATCAGTCCGGTCGGGCCACGCTTGGCCCAGCCGACCACGTAGCAGCCGCGCCGGACCGGGCCGCCGGCACTCTCCTGCACGCGGCCCTCCTGGTTCGGGATCGTTGCGCTCTTCGGATCGAAGGGCACCGCCGGCAGCGGCACGCCGCGGTAGCCGATCGCACGGAACACGAGGTCCACGTCGAGGTTCTCGTAGCGATCGATCGGCTTCGGGCGCATCGCGCCGCTCGCCGAGGCCTCGAGCACCGCGTGCTGCAACCGCACGCCGGTGACGCGGCCGTTCTTGCCGAGGACTTCGATCGGTGCGACGCAGAACCGCAACGTGAGGCGCTTGCCACCGTGCTGCGTCGGAGCGGCGGCGAAGCCGCGCACCAGCTCGACGCTGCGCTTGCTGCTGCGGCTGCCCTCGCGTTCGAGCCACTGCAGCGAGAGTGGATCGGGTTCCGCCTCGGCCTTCGTGACCACGACGTCGAGGCGCGGCAGCTCGGCGATCTCCTCGAGCTCCTTCGGCGAGAACGCGGCCTGCGCCGGGCCGCGCCGGCCGAGCAGCACGACCTCTTCGACCTTGCTGGTGCGCAACGTCGCGAGCGCGGCGTCGTCGAGGTCGGTCGCGGTCAGGGCCGCGGGGTCCTTGAGCAGGAGGCGCGCGACGTCCATCGCGACGTTGCCGTTGCCGACGATCGCGACCCTGCGCGCGGCCGCGAGATCGAAGCGCCGGTCGGTGAAGTCCGGGTGCCCGTTGTACCAACCGACGAACTCGGTGGCCGAGAACACGCCGGCCAGGTCCTCACCCGGCACGCTCAGGCGCGCATCGCTCGGGCTGCCGGTCGCGAACACGATCTGGTGGTAGCGGCCCGCGAGGTCGTCGTAGCTCAGGTCCTTGCCGAAGGTCACGTTGCCGAAGAACCGGAACCCCGGGTGCGCGGCGATCTTCTCGTAGACCTTGACCACCGCCTTGATGTTCTGGTGGTCGGGCGCGACGCCGCCACGCACGAGGCCGAAGGGCATCGGCAGGCGGTCGAACATGTCGATCCTGGCGTTCAGGTCGGGCGTCTTCTGCAGGGCCTCGGCCGCGTAGAACGCGGATGGGCCGGAGCCGACGATCGCAACACGCAGGGGTGAATCCGGGGTGGCTGACTGCATCGGCGGATCTTCTCCGCTGCGTGCCTCGAGGGGAACAGTGCGGCGGCGCCTCCGCAGCCGTCAGACCCTGACGCGGCCGTGAGATCGCCGCGCCCGCTGGACACGAGGCCCGGCGCCAGCGCAGGATCCGCGCTCTCTGCACCCGTAGCTCAATTGGATAGAGCACGAGACTTCGGATCTCGGGGTTGGGGGTTCGAGTCCCTCCGGGTGTACCAGGTTGCGTGCAAGCTGGTGGGCGCCGCTGACTCCAGGTGGGCAGCCACGTTGTCGAGGGTCGGGCAGACGGGACCGCTGAGTTCGGGCAACCCCGACCGCCCGGGTTCGGGAAAGCGCGACGGCGCCTGGCTGGACCAGACGGTGGCGGGCGTGGGGCGCCGGGCGCTGGTCGTGGCCGGGCTCCATGGCAGGCAGGTGCTCGCGCTCCGCGCGGCGTCGGGCGAACGTGCCGTTGCGGCCGAACAGATCCTCGCCAGCCTGATCGCGGAGCACGGCGCGCCGTTGGTCCTGAAGCTCGACAACGGCTCGGCCTTCACCGCGATGCGCTTCGCCCGCTTCTGCCGCGCGCACGGCATCACGCTGCTGCACTCGCCCGTGCGCCGCCCACGCCTCAACGGCACTTGCGAGGTCAGTGGGCGCTGGGCCAAGCACCGCGCGCAGGCAGCAGAGGCTTGCGCGGGTCGGCAGGGCCGCTCTGCCAGGCGGACCTCGATGCCGCGGTCACCTTCCTTGGACCCATCCGAAAGGTCGACCCGGCACTGCGGCTGAGCTTCCTCCCAGTCGTCGCCGAACAGACTGTGACCGTCGCCGCACAGCGGGGGTTGCCCTCGACGACGCTACTGCAGATCATGTCCGCCGCTCGCTGTCACGCGTGGCCGTCCAGCGGGCACGCATGCTCTGCCGCATCCTCACCATCCAAGGCCGTGGATATCGCCCGTGGTTGGCTGCCCGTGCGGCATGACGGGAAGGCAAGATGTTCAGATGAAGGAGGCTCGCCGAACTGGCCGCATGCTCCGCAGACTCAGAGTTGAAGCGACGTGCATTGCATGGGTGTGTTTCATCACCATGGCCGAGGATGTGCACGGTCAAGATTCGAGGCCTTCGAGTACCCCGGCCACCCTGTCCGCAGGTACAGCGCCCGGCGACCGCGCTGTGGTTGCGGCGGCCATTCATCACGTGTTGAAGGACGGCCCAGGCCGGGGCGAAATCCGTTCTCTCCGGCAGTTTCCGAAGCTTGCATTGGACGAAGCTCAGCGGCTCGTTCTGGACTGGTCAGCGGAGCGCTCCGAGTGGACGTGGCGCCAAGTGTCTCACGTCCTGCCCATGCTCATTGTGTTACGCGAGCATGCAAACGCCGAACTGCGCCGAACGATAATGCACGCGGCCGAGCGAGTCCCGCGCGAGAATATTGCCGAGTGTGTCACGACCCTCGCTTGGCTCATCCCTGGCGTGGATGGCACGACGGATGAGGAGATACAGGCGATTGTGCGACTCGTCCGGCGACGTGCCGTCTCTGAGGATGCTGAAGTGGTGAGGGATCTGGCGCGAGCATTCTCGAGATGCCGTGAAGTGGAGGCATATGGAGAAGATGTCAATGCAATCGCCCGGCGTTGCGAAGAGGACGTCGAGTTCGAGCGCGAGCGCCACCTGGAGGCGCTTCTCAAGCATGCTTCGCGACATGGCGCGGCGAATGCGATAAACAGGGTCCTCGGACAAGTGCTGCGACACCCCACACGAAGCACACGGCGATCCGCGCGGGTGGATCGATGGGTTGAGAGTCAGTTCGGCAAGCGTGGGCTACTATGCGACCGCGCGCCGGAACTGTGTGCGCTGGGTGCGTGGGTGAGATGGGGTGTGGGTGGTGCGCGAGAGTGGGCGTGCCTGCAGATTCGGATGCCGTCACTTGTGCCGTGGGTTGTGCCCTTCGAGGAGCAAGTGGATCCTAGTGTGATTACGATGGCGTGGCATGTCAGATACGGGTGTTGGGAGCTTGGCGGCGTGAACGGTGATACAGCTATGAAGTACGTTTGGTCTTTGCTGGAAAGGCACAAGCGGGTGCTGTTGGACGATTCGCGCATGTGGACACTGCTGCGACCGGACCTAGAGGACGGAGTGTTGTGGATCAAGGAAGGCATGGAGAGCGCGGATCATGCCGTGCGGAGGGCCGCAGTGGGACTGCTCGGTATTCTCAGCCACTAACCCGTGTGTGTACACCAGCGAAGTACTTCGTGCGGCACTGTCCTCCTTCCCGAATTGCCCGCGCTTCTTGAGCCATAAACGACTGTCGAAAACCACGGTCTTCTGACCTCTGGGCTGTGCCCAGGAAGGAGGAGACCGATGCCGCCGGAAGTCGAAGACGTACGGGAATCGCAGTCCCCTGAGTCTGCTGATCCCCAGCTCCCGAGGTTGTTCCGTCGGGCCGAGGCTACCGCCGTGCCGGGGGCGGGCAGAGGTGGCTGGGGAGTCGGTGCAGCCGACGAACCGGACCCCGTAGCCATGCCCCTGCACGGCGACGCACGCCCGGAAGGAGTCGCCGAACGGAGTCAGGACTTGCGGGCCTGCCGGCCTCCTGGACCGCGACCAGATCCTCGTGCGCGCAAAGCCGCCGGCATCGCGCGACGAACCTGGCCACCGCCGCAAGCCTTCCGGTCGGGATGGTCCAGCGCCTCAGTTGGGGCGCGACCCCCGCGTGGATCCGGGCTTCGCCCTGGCTCGCAGAGCGGGTGTCGCCTGGCAGAGGGCGAGCGACGCGCTCCTCGGCATGCGCTCAGCGTAGCTTCAGCTCGAGTGGAGCCGGCGACTTCGTCGGATCCGTGATCTCCACGCTCGCCTGCGCGCGCTTGCCGCCGGTGGTCGTCATCGCGAAGGCGAAGCTCCCCTTCGCGAGCACGAGCTTCAGCTCGAATGGCGCATCCGTGCGCCGGCTGATCGAGTCCTCGTAGACGACCCGGCCGTGGGCCGTGCGCACGGTCAGCACGGCGCTGGTGACCGAGCGGTCCGGCTCCGACTCGACGGCGCGGACCGTGATCGGCACTCCGGCGCGCGCGCGGACGACGATCCGCGTCTCCTGCGCCGCCGCAATCGCGAACGGCACCATGTCAGCCGCGATCGCCACGCCGGTCACGCGCAGCATGTGCTCACCTTCGAACATCGGCGCCGAGGTCAGCACGTCGCCGACGCGCGTGAACTCGACGCGGGTGAAGCGGGAGCGCACGAACACCGCCAGGTCGAGCCTGGCCGTTGCGTCGACACCCTCTTCGCGCTCGAGCGTGACGCGCAGCGTCCCGGGGGCGGTGAGTCGCACGATGCCGAGATCCCACGTGCCGTTCGGTTCGATGCGCTGCGGGCCAAGGAGCAGCTCGGGTTGGTTCGGTACGCGCACGCTCAGCGCCCAATCACCGGGTGGAAACGGGCCGAAGTCGAAGCGCCCGTCCGCGTCCTCGAGGATCTCGACCGCGCCGCCGCGCATGGTCGGTTCGGAGGGGCTGAAGAGCGCGCCAATGCAGGGCTTGCCGTGCGCATCCTGCAGCGTGCCGCGGATGCGCGCGGTCGGCATGCGGCTGTGGCGGACGCGCAGCTCGATCGGGCTGTCGCCCGGTCTGACCCCGGTCAGGAGCGCCGAAGCGAACTTGCTGCCGCGCTGTTCGGCCTGCACCCGATGCGGGCGATCGTGCATGTTCGCGACCGTGAACGATCCGTCCGCTGCAGTCGGCTCCATGCCATGGTCGAAGTCCTCCTTGCGGTATTCCTCGTCCTCGACGCGCACGTACCAACCCGCGAGTGGCTTGCCTGACTCGTCGACCACGCGGCCCTGGATCGCGAGCGGCGGCGGGAACACGTGGTCCCAGCGCGTCTCCTGCCCTTCGACGATCACGAGCCTGGTCTGCGCGCGGCCGTGGCGATCGCTGCCGAGCAGGACCTCGACCTCGCCGGTCGTGACCTGATCGAGGCGGAACATCCCGTCCTTCGCCGAGAGGCCGAACGAGCCGAACCGGCTCGCCCAGCCACCGACGCGGATCGCCGCGCCCATGACCGGCTCGCCCGTACTCGTACGCACGGAGCCCACGAGGGCGCCGCCGCGCGAGAGCCGCGCCTCGATCGGCGTGCGCGTGGTGGCAAAGAGCTCGAACGTGCTCCGCCAGAGCGCGAGACCGTCGGTGCGCACGTAGACCTCGTTCTTGCCGGGATCGAGCCCGTCGATCTCGAAGCGGCCCTGCGCGTCGCTGCGCGTGCGCGCGAGCCCGGATGGGAACCCGCCCTTCGGCGTGCGGTTCGCGGTCATGTCGAGGTGTCCAGCGAACACGTCTGCGCCGGCCACCGGCTTGCCTTCCGGATCGAGTACGAGGCCCGCGAGCACCGCCCCGGGCCCGGGCAGGACGATGCGCACTTCGACCCTTGCGCCCGCGCCCGCACCCACCTGCTGCGTCGACGAAGGTGCGTGGCCCGCGGCCCGCGCGCCGATCAGGATCGCCCAGCGGAACGCGCGCACGGAGAACCTGCCTTGTGCGTCCGCGTGCGCGACCACGAAACCCTCGCCGGAAATGCTGCGACTGATCCAGATGTCGGCGCCGGCGACCGGCACGCCTGCCGCATCGACGACGACGCCGTGCACTGTCACGCCGGTCTTGATCTCGATCGTGAGCGACGCCTCCTCGCCGGATGCGACCGTGGCCCGCGCAAAGTCGCCGCGATCGAGCGCAACCGACACTTCGCCTGCACGCACGCGCGCGAAGCGCACGGTGCCGTCAGCGCCCGTCCTGGCCTCGAGTGGGTTCGCGTAGGGATCGGTGCGAACGCGTTCCTGCACCATCACGTGGATGTCGCCTGCCGGCTGCTTGTCCTCCTCCCAGACCGCGCGCACGACCAGCGCACCGCAAGCCTCCGTCGCTCGGGATGCGTCAGGCTTGGATGTGGTGACGGCGACCCGGTCCGGCGCCGAGTCGGATGCAGCGCGGCTCGTAGGGGAGGCGGTGAGCGACGGGCCGGTTGCTGCGTTCTCGGGCAGCGGGCGTTCCGGCGCCGGCATCGCCCCGTACGCGATCCAGGTGAGCGCCATCACCACGAGCAGCGCCGCCGCCGAGAGGAGCTTGGCTTTCATCGTCATCATGACCACCCATGGAGCAGCGCTGCCGAACGCGGCCAGCAGCTTGGAGAACGAGTCATTGCCGTGCGCATCCTTGCACGCGACCAGGTCCATGCGCAACCGCGCGAGCGCGCGCTGGATCCGCGTGCGCACGGTCTCGACGGGGAGACCGAGCCGCTGGGAGATCTCGCGTGGCGGCAGCCCTTCGAGATAGCGCAGGACGATCACGTCGCGATAGGGCTCGTCGAGCGCGAGCACCGCATCCACGACCGCCCGCCGTGCCGCTTCGCGCTCCACCAACTCCGCCGTCGAGGGCACGGCCTCGGCGCGGGCAGCGGCGCGTTCGTGCGCGTGGCGCCGTCTGTCCGCGCGCCGGAAGTTGCTCGCAACCCGCTCGACGACCGCTGTGAGCCACGCGCGCGCCGACTCGATCCGTTCTGCCCGCAGTGCCGCGACCATCGTGACCTGCGCAATGTCTTCGGCCGTGTGCGCGTCGGTCACGAGGCGCCTCGCCA
>CAZSKV010000288.1:0-6328 GCA_964607495.1 uncultured candidatus Brocadiaceae bacterium | reverse complement strand
GGGATTCACGCCCCTGTGCGTGATGGTCAACTCCCAGCACTTCACGAAGACCTCGCATTGCTGGGGGGTCGACAACAACACGGGCGGCACGAACTCGAACCGGATCGTGGTCCTGCGGCGCTAAGGTCGGTTCGGCCGCGCCTCCCAAAGTCCCGCTGCGAAGGTAATCTTCCGGGTCCGCATGACGCCCCGCCCCTGGACCCTGTTCGGCCCTTGTGCCGCCCTCCTGCTCGTCGCCTGCGGGTCGGACGGATCGAGCACACCGCGCGTGATCCTCGAGCCCGACACCTCGCTGCGGATCGCGGGGCCGCGCACCGCCGGTGGCGAGGGCGACGGCCTGGCCGCGGACCTGCTGCTCGCGCAGGGGATTCCGGTCCCGATCCCCGGCATCCCCAAGATCGCGATCAGCAACCCGGACCTCTCCGACTCGCTCGGGTTCCTGGCCCGCGCCCACCTCGAAGCGAGTGCGCTCGCGACCGGCGCCGGCGCCTCGGGCGTGGCCTCCGACCGGATTCGCCGTCTGGCTGCCGAGGCCGGCGCCCCCCCCGACCGCAATCAGAACGGCAGCAACCTCGACGAGACCTGGAGCGCGGAGCTCGCGCTCCTGCGGCAGGCGGCCGGCCACAGCGCGGAGCTGACCGGCGAGCAGCCGCTTCTCTTCGCGTGGCGGGAGAGCACCGCGGACTTCGCCGCTCCAGCGGCCGGCACGACGCGCACGGACTACGCGCGCGGGCGGACCGCGGCCTGGCCCGAGCGTGGCGTCGACCTCGAACAGGTGGCGCACGGCATGCGCGCGCGCGTCCTGCTGGCGATTTCGTTGCTCTGGCAGAACCGCGGCAGCCAGCATGGCGCGACCGCCGCCGACGGCCTCGCCGGGCTGCTCGCGTTGCAGCAAGCGATCGCGGTCGAGGAGACGCTCGTCGGCTCGCTCTTCTTCGATGGCAAGGCGCTCGGCCGCCTGAAGGATCCCGGCAGCTACGACCCGAAGAACGGGGTGCGTTGGTTGCCGGCCGGCTTCGGCGTCGTCGAGGAGACCGCGCAGCCCGGGTGGCCGGCTGCCTACACGCTGCGCGACCGCGCTTCCTCGCTCTCCGCCGTGGCGGCGCTGCTCGAGAGCGAGACGCTGCTCGCCTGGCTCGGCTCCGACAGCGATCCCTATCCGCACCTGCGCGACCTCGTGCACGGACTGCCCTTCGGCCAGGCGAACGAACCGAGGAAGCCGCGGCCCACGCGGCCGATGCTCGCCAACTTCGGCACCGAGATCACCTACGACGTCGACATCAAGCCGATCCTGACCTTCAACTGCACGGGCTGCCATTTCGGGGTGCAGGGTTCCGGGGGCTTCGACTGCAGCACCTACGACGGTGTGCTCAAGGGCGGCAATCACCGGCTCACGCATCCCACGGTCGTCAAGGGCAACTCCGCTGCGAGCCTGATCTGGCGCGTGCTCAAGGGCCCGGTGCCGGAGATCAACGTGCCGCAGATGCCGCAGGGTGGGCAGCTCACGCCCGGCGAGATTTCGCTCTTCGCCGATTGGATCGATGGGGGAGCCCTGCGCTCGCCGTCGACCCCGATCCCGCCCCCGGCGATCGGCCTCGACCTCGCGCGCGTCCTGCTCAAGAACCTGCGCGCGCTGCACTTCGACCCCGCGACCGGGGGCCTCTACGACCGCCACGACGGCGACGCGCCGGCTGACTTCTTCGCGTCCGGCTCGACCGGCGCGGCGCTGAGCGCGCTCGCGCTGGTGGTCGAAGCCCTGCCCGCGGAGTCCGATGCGCAGACCATGCTGAGCGCGGCGGCCGACTTCGCCTACAAGCGCTTGACGACCGGCACCGGTTGGGTGCCCGAGGGCGTCGACAAGAACCTCGTGCCCAGCCGCGGGCTCGTGACCACGAGCGCCTATGCGGATCTGACCGCCGGCCTCTATGCCGCCGGGCGGGCGTTGCGCCGCCCCGATCTGACGCTGCGCGGCCGGGTGCTGGCCAAGACCCTGTTCCAGTGGTTCTGGGATCCCGAGGCGAGTCTGTTCATCACCGATCAGGCGACGATGACCAAGCGCTACACGCCGCTGACGACCACGGCGCTCCTGGGGATGCTGCGCGAGGCTGCGCAGGACGGTTTCAACGGAGGCACGCAAGCGCTGCACGAGCAGTTCCTGCTGACCCTGCGCAAGAAGCTCGCGTTCAGCGAATGGGACGGCCGCGGTGAGATCCTCGGCGACGGCGTGGCAGACAGCGACCGCAACGGCATCCCCGAACCCGCGCTCGCCGGGGGCGCGAACGGGAGGGCTCCGGTGCTCGCCGGTGAGATCCTGCAAGGTCCGCCACCCGGCACGGTCGGCACCTTCAACGAGCCGATCACCTGGTCGAAGCACATCGCGCCGCTCTTCCGTCAGACCTGCGTCGGCTGCCACCTCGACGGCGTGGCGCGCGGCGAGTACCGCCTCGACACGCCGACGCTCGCCCGCACGCCCGGGGAGTCGAAGGGCAGGTTCCCGCTGATCGTGCCGGGCGAGCCCGAGAACTCGCTGCTCTACCGCAAGCTGGTCGACCGCCGCCCACCGGTGGGTGAACAGATGCCGTTGCAGAAGCCGCCGCTCGACGGCCACGGCAAGGAACTGGTGCGGCTCTGGATCCTGCAGGGAGCGGGTTCGCGCTGAGGCGGCTGCGCCTCTGCCGATAGACTCCCGCGCAGCCGATGAAGATCCGCGACCTGCTCGCCGGCAAGAAGCCTGTCGTCTCGTTCGAGTTCTTCCCGCCGAAGACCGAGGACGGGGTCACGGCTCTCTACGACACCGTGCGCACATTGCGGGGCGCGTGCAATCCCTCGTTCGTGTCGGTGACCTACGGCGCGGGCGGCAGCACACGCGACCGCACGCTCGAGCTCGTGACCCGCATCCAGTCCGAACTGGGCCTGACCACGATGGCGCACCTGACCTGCGTCGGGAGCGGCCGCGCAGAACTCCAGGCCACGCTCGAACGCCTGACCCAGGCCGGGATCGAGAACGTGCTGGCCCTGCGCGGCGATCCGCCACAGGGCCAGGCCAGCTTCGTGCCCGCGGCCGACGGCTTCGCGCACGCCAGTGAGCTGACCAGTTTCATCCGGTCCGAGGGCTTTCCGTTCTGTCTCGGCGGCGCCTGCTATCCGGAGGGACACGTCGAGACCCGGGACCTGGCGCAGGACCTCGCGAACCTCCTGCACAAGGTCCGCGCCGGCGCCGAGTTCCTGATCACGCAGCTCTTCTTCGACAACGCGGACTACTTCGCGTTCGTCCGCCGCGCGCGCCACGCCGGGATCACGGTGCCGATCGTCCCGGGGCTGATGCCGGTCACGAACGTCGCCCAGCTCGAGCGCTTCACGAAGCTCTGCGGTTCGCGGATCCCGCAGGAGTTGTTCCGCCGGTTGAAGATCGTCGAGCAGGACCCGGCCGCCGTGGTCGCGGTCGGGGTGCAGTGGTCGGTCGAGCAGGCAAGGGCGCTCCTGGCGGGGGGAGCGCCAGGCGTGCACTTCTACACCTTGAACAAGAGCTCGGCGACGCTGGCCGTGCACGCGAGCCTGGGTTTGTAGCGGCGGCTCTTGCCCTGACCCGCACTACCTGGTGAGGGCGAGCGCTGCGTTCACGAGCCCGAAGCCAAAGGTCGTGTCGTACCCGCTGTTCCCCAGGTCCGTGCACGACGTCTGGATCGCATTGCGCACCTGGCTGTTCGAGTACGCCGGCCGCGCCGCCTTGACCAGCGCGGCGATCGCCGCGACGTGCGGCGTGGCCATCGACGTGCCCTGGAAGAAGTAGTAGCCGAAGCTCGTGGGCGTGCCCGAGGCGAAGGTCTGCTGCAGGATGCCGTCGCCGTAGCCGTCGTTGTTCTGATCGACGCTCGTGTCCCCGCCCGGGGCGACGACGTCGATGCCGTTGCCGTATGTCGAGTAGCCAGCACGCTTGCCGTCGAAGCGCGTCGCACCGACCGCGATGCAGTTGGCGTAGGCGGCCGGGTAGCTGACGCCGCGGCGGCCGGTGTTCCCCGTGGCGGCCGCAATCACGACTCCGGCGCCCCAGGCGTAGTCGACGGCATTGCGCAGGGTCGTCGAGCCGACCGAGCCGCCGAGGCTCATGTTGATCACGTTCGCGCCGTTGTTGGCCGCGTGCGTGATGCCGTTCGCGATCGCGGTGTAGGAACCCGAGCCCGCGCTGTTGAGCACCTTCACCGGCATCAGGGTCGCGAGGTGCGCGAGGCCGGCGACACCGAGGGCGTTCCCGGTCGACTGGCGGACCGTGCCTGCGACATGCGTGCCGTGGCCGTTGTCGTCATTGGCATGCGTCGTGTTGTTGACGAAGTTGTAGGGGGCGACGAACGTGGCTCCCGCGAGGTCGGGGGCCTGCGCGAAGGCGCCGAAGTTCTCGTAGGCGATGCCGGTGTCGACGATCGCGACCGTCACGCCGGCGCCCTTCGCCGTGTTCCAGGCGGACACGCCGTTCACGCCGAAGTTCGCGGCCACGCCATTGCTGAGCATGCCCTTGTCGAAGAAGTTCCACTGGTAGGGCTTGAAGAACGGGTCGTTCGGTTCCTCGCAGGTGTAGGCGATCCCGACCGGCTCGGCGTAGTGCACGAGCGGTTGCTCGTTGAACCACGCGACCCAGGCATCGACCATCCCCTCGGGCACGCGGATGACTTCGAATGCGTGCATCACGCCGCTCTCGATGCGGGCGAGGCCGACCTGGGCCAGGGCCGCGTCGAGAGCCGCGCCTGGCGCGGGGATGCGGAACGAGACGACGATCCGGTCCTCGTGGCGAAGAGCCCGCTCCTGGTGCTGGTTGGCGAAGCCGCGCGTCTGCAGTTCGAGCGGCTGGGGTGACTGGGCGAACAGGGGCGTCCCGAGGATCGCGACGAGAAGAAGCGACTTGTGCATGGGGTTGAGCTGCCTTTGGTCCGAGAGGGTGAAGCCCCGAGTTTGCCACGGGTGGCGTCGAAGACCAGCCCCCGGCTACTCTTGCGCGGGTTGAACGCCCCCGCGATCGATCGTTCGTTGTTCGCGCGCCGCCGTCGCCGCCTCTTCTCCAGCCTCGGGGACGGCATCCTGATCCTGCCGACGGCGCCGCATCCCCTGCGCAACGCGGACACGCACTACCCGTTCCGGCCTGGCAGCGACTTCCACTACCTGACCGGCTTTCCCGAACCCGAGGCCGTGCTGGTCGCGAGCCCGGGGCGGGCGACCCTCTTCGTGCTGCCCCGGGATCGCGAGCGCGAGATCTGGGACGGCAGGCGCTGGGGGATCGAGGGTGCGCGGCGCGCGTTCGGCGCCGACGCCGCGTTCCCCGTCGCCGAACTCTGGCAGCGCTTGCCCGAGCTCGTGCAGGGCCACGCCCGCGTGTTCGCGACCCTGGGCCGCGACCGGCGCTTCGACGCGCGGCTGCTCGAAGCGCAGCGCCACCTCGCCGCGAAGCAGCGGCGCAGCAATCCGCCGGCGCACCTGGCGCTCGTCGATCCGCTGCCAGCGCTCGCAGAACTGCGCCGGCGCAAGGACGCGGCCGAGATCGCGCTGCTCACGCGCGCGGCCGAAGTCACCGGCCAGGGCCATCTCGCCGCGATGCGCGGCGCGCGCCCCGGGATGCGCGAGTACGAGGTGCAGGCGCTGCTCGAGAGCGAGTTCCGTCGCGGTGGCGCGCGGCGCAATGGCTACGAGTCGATCGTCGCGGGGGGCGCGAACGCCTGCGTGCTGCACTACGTCGAGAACGCCGGCCGCCTGCGCGCCGGAGACCTGCTGCTGATCGACGCCGGCGCCGAATACGGCGAATACACGGCCGACGTGACGCGCACGTTTCCGGTCTCGGGCACGTTCAGCGGGCCGCAGCGGGCTGCCTACGAGATCGTGCTGCGAGCCCAGCTCGCGGCCATCGCGGCCGCCGGGCCCGGCGTGCCGTGGAACCGCCCGCACGCGGTCGCGCTGCGCGAGCTGACCCGGGGCCTGGTGGCGCTCGGCGTGCTGCGCGGCAGGGTCGCGCAGCTCGTCGCGAAGTCCGCGTACAAGCCGTGGTACATGCACGGGACCTCGCACTGGCTCGGCCGCGACGTCCACGACGTCGGCACCTACCAGGACGAGCGTGGCAGGCCGGTACGCCTGGAGGCAGGCAACGTGTTGACGGTCGAGCCCGGACTCTACTTCGCGCCGGACGACCGGCGCGTGCCCAAGCCACTGCGTGGGATCGGGATCCGGATCGAGGACGACGTGCTGATCACGTCCTCGGGCGCGCGTGTGCTGACGCGGGCGATCCCGAAATCGGTGGCGGAACTCGAAGCGGTGTGCGGGCGCTAGGAGTCTGCGTCACGGGACTCGT
>CAZSKV010000287.1:0-4855 GCA_964607495.1 uncultured candidatus Brocadiaceae bacterium | reverse complement strand
GAGCGCGATGCGCTTCTTCTCCTGGTCGACCGAGAGCACGACGCACTCGATCTCCTCGCCCTTCTTCACGACTTCGCTGGGGTGCGTGATCTTGCGCGTCCAGCTCATGTCGGTGATGTGGAGCAGGCCGTCGATGCCCTCCTGCAGTTCGATGAAGGCGCCGTAGTTGGTCAGGTTGCGCACCTTGCCGCGGATGACGGTGCCGGGGACGCTGTCGCCGATGTGGTAGCGCGCCGGGATGTCGCCCTGCCACGGGTCCTGCTGCAGTTGCTTGAGACCGAGCGCGATGCGCTTCTTCTCCTGGTCGACCGAGAGGACCACGCACTCGATCTCGTCGCCCTTCTTCACCATCTCCGAAGGATGCGAGATCTTCTTGGTCCAGGACATGTCGGTGATGTGCAGCAGACCGTCGATGCCTTCCTGCAGCTCGATGAAGGCCCCGTAGTTGGTCAGGTTGCGCACCTTGCCACGGATGACCGTGCCCGGCGGGTAGTGCTCGGACACCATCATCCAGGGGTTCAGCTCGGTCTGCTTCATGCCGAGGCTGATCTCCTGCTTCTCCTTGTTGATCTCCAGCACGACGACTTCGATCTTGTCGCCGACCTTGACGATCTCGCTCGGAGTGTTGACGCGCTTGGTCCACGACATCTCGGAGATGTGCACGAGACCCTCGACGCCGTCCTCGAGCTTGACGAAGGCGCCGTAGCTCATCAGGTTGACGACCTCGCCGGTCACGCGCGTGCCGACCGGGTACTTGGTGTCGATGTTGTCCCACGGCGACGCCGACTTCTGCTTCATGCCGAGCGCGATGCGCTCGCGTTCGCGGTCGACCTTCAGCACCTTGACCTCGATCTCCTGGTCGATCTGCACCATCTCCGACGGATGGTTGATCCGGCCCCAGGACATGTCGGTGATGTGCAGCAGGCCGTCGATGCCGCCCAGGTCGACGAACACGCCGAAGTCGGCGATGTTCTTGACGATGCCCTTGCGCAGCTGGCCCTCCTGGATCTCCGAGAGCAGCGTGGTCTTCAAGCGCTCGCGATCCTCTTCGATCAGCTTGCGGCGCGAGATGACGATGTTCATCCGCTCCTCGTCGATCTTGATGATCCGCGCCTCGATCTCCTTGCCGATCCACTCGCCGATGTCGCCCGTGCGTCGGATGTTGACCTGGGAAGCCGGCAGGAACACGGGCACGCCGATGTCGACCAGCAGGCCACCCTTGATCTTGCGCTGGACCATTCCCTTGACGACATCGCCTTCCTTGTGCGTGCCGATGATCTTCTCCCAGCCGCGGATCCGGTCCGCCTTGCGCTTGGAGAGCGTGATGTGTCCTTCCGAGTCCTCGACGTCCTCGACCAGGGCTTCGATCTCCATGCCCGGGACGATGGTCTCCGGGTTGTCGAACTCGGCCAATGGGATGCGACCCTCGGCCTTGTAGCGGACATCGACGACCACGCTGCCGTCCTCGAGCACGCGGAGCACCTTGCCCTTGACGATCGAGTTCGGGGTGATCTGGACCATCGTGCTGGACATGGCTTTGTCCAGCTCGGCCAGGTTGATACTGCCAAAGGACTCGTCGGTGAGCCGATCCAGCTCAGCGATGTCCATGGCGAACTTCTTGACGAGCTTCTTGCCGTGCATCAAAAGAGGTTGCGGAAGTGGGAAGAAAAAAACGGGGTTGAGATGGGCCGGTCTCAGCCGGTGGAGCGGGCTCCATTCGGCAGATCCCGGTTCGACATCGCGGCCGGACCATCCGGTCGCTGATCCTGGGTTGCGCCGGCGGGCGGCAGGATGCCGCCGTCGGGCGCAGAGGAATGTGGGTTCTGGGCCAGTGGCTTCCCGGGCGCGGCGAGCGGCACGTCGGCGAGCGCGGCGACGCGGCGCCGGAGCTCCTCGAGACCGCCCTCGCGCAGCAGCTCTGCGGCGGACATCGCCTCGCCGACGCTCGCGCGGCAGCGCCGGAACCACCGCGGCAGCCGGCGGCCGCGCGGCCAGGCGGCGAAGCTGCCGGAGATGCCGATCGGCAGCACGGTCGCGCTGGTCTTCTTGACCATCAGCAGCAGGCCGCGCTTGAACTCGGCGACCTCGCCGGTGCGCGTCCGGGTGCCCTCGGGGAAGAGCGCGATCGCCTCACCCTGCTCGAGATGCTCGATCGCGGTGTCGAGCACCTTGTGGCTCGGAGCGTCCCGATCGATCAGCAGCGTGCCGACGTTGCGCAGCCACCAGCTGGCGGTCTTCCGCGTGGCGAGCGTGCTGCGGGCGATGAAGCGCGCCTGGCGGCGCACGGCGAGCCCGAGCAGCAGCGGATCGAGGAAGCTCGCATGGTTGCCGACGAGCAGCAGCGGCCCCTCGCGTGGCTCGTGCGCGCGGCCGCGCACCGAGTAGAGGAAGAGCAGCTTGACGAACGCCCAGGAGAGGAAGCGCGACGGGTAATAGACGAGCGGATTCACGTCGGTCCGGCCTCGCGCACGCGCGCGTAGAGCAGGTCGACGACCTGCTCTACGGCGAGGCCGGTCGTGTCGACGTAGTCCGCCTCCCTGGTGTGGATCAGCGGCGCATCCTTGCGGGTGCTGTCGAGCCGGTCACGGACCGCGATCTCCTCGAGCACCTCGGCCTCGGTCACCTCACGTCCGGCACGCCGGAAATCGTGCAGCCGGCGCCGGGCGCGCTCCTCGGGTTCGGCATCGAGGTAGAACTTCCACCGCGCCTGCGGGAACACGACCGAAGCCATGTCACGGCCATCGGCAACGACCGGACCGCGGCTGGCCACCACGCGCTGCAGATGCCGCATCTTGTCACGCACGGACGGCAGGGCCGAGACCGTCGACACGCGCGATTCGACTTCGAACGAGCGCAGGTGCGCAGTCACGTCCTTGCCGTTGACGAAGAGGTGGCCGTCCTGGCCGATCTGCAGCTCGAGGCTCTCGAGCACGGACTGCAGGCGCGGCGAACGGTCGGCCGTGCCCCCGGTGAGATCCACGAGCTGGTTCTCGAGGAAGTGCCAGGTCACGGCGCGATACATCGCCCCGGTGTCGAGGTAGGCGAATCCGAGCCGGCTGGCGAGCTGGCGCGCCACCGTGCTCTTGCCGGCACCGGAGGGACCATCGATCGCGACGACGTCGCGGACCTTGGCAAGCTCGGCATCGGCAGCAGCAGGTTTCATCGCGCGGGCAGGACCAACGAACTGGGAATCGAACTGGCTTGGGGTTGAGAAAGAACAGCCTTGCCCAGGCGGTTCGACCTCCCGACAAGGGGCGAGAAGCATAGCGAGCCGGCCCCTGCCAGCGAAAGGTGGCGTCACTCAGGAAAGGTGCGGGGCGGGAAATCGGGCAGCGGCCCGCCCGCGGCATCCACGTAGCCGAGCCCCGCAGGCGTGGCGACCAGGTGCACGCCCGCAGCCTCGAACGCGGGGAGGATGCAGTACTCCTGGCCAGGTGCGAGGAAGCCGCGGGCTGGACGATGGATGTGGCCGAACACGAGCACCTCGGCACCTGTCGCGAAGGCCTGCTGCAGCCCCCGCTGCACCGGGTGGAAGCGCTGCTGATCCCCCATCCCGATCACGCTCCGGCTGCGCTCTCGGGCCCGGCCGGTGAGCCGCTCGACCACCCCACAGGGCAGCGTGCGCAGCAGGAACCTGGTCAGCGGATGCCGCAGCCAGCGCTTGGCCCGTTGGTACGGGAGATCGTTCCAACAGAGTTCGTCACCGTGCAGCGCCAGGAGCCGCCGGTCCCCGAGCCTCGCGACGAGGCCGCCCGCGACGACCCGGCAGCCCGCCGCGGCCGCGAACGTCCCGTCGAGCATGAAGTCGCGGTTGCCGTGCAGCACGGTCACTGGAATCCCGCGGCGGACCGCGCCGCAGAACAACCCGGCCACGGCGGCGGCGATTCCCGTCCGCGACTGCTTGGGAGAAGCGTAGGCGTCGAAGAGGTCCCCGAGCACCACGACCCGGGTGCCGCGCTCGGCCCGCACCAGCAGGGCCGCGAGCCATCCGAAGGCCGGATCGGCCGGATCGACGAGGTGCAGATCGGCGAGCAGCACGGTGCGGGCGCAGGCGTCGTCGGCCGCGGCTTCGAGCCTGGTGCCGCACACCTGCTGGCTCATCGCCCGCCCTCGACGGCGAGGAACAGGCCCCGCCAAGGTTGCAGGGAGTGCTGCTGCCGGGTCGTGGCCTCGCCGGCATCGCCGCCAGACAAGTCCCGCAAGCGCAGCGGCGCGGGCAGCAGCACCTCGATCCGGGCCGCGCCACGCCGGCCGATCTCCGCAGCGACCGCAGGGTTGGCCAGGGCATCGAGCCGGATGGCCAGCGTGCGCGCACCGGTTGCGGATCGCAACCAGATCCGCTCGACGCAAGTCGGCAGGCCATCGCCGACCACGTGCACCGTGGGTTCGAGCCCACACAGACGCAGAGCCCTGGCGACGCGGACCCGCAGGTCGCGAGCGGTCGCCACACGCTGCGGGTCGAGTCGCAGTGCGGAGTACTCGCAGACCGCCAGGTTCAGGTAGCAGGCCGTACGGTCGCGGCCCGTGGCTTCCATCTGCACTTCGCCGAATTGGCAGGGCTCCCCGAGCCGGCCGCGCCGCCCGGTCTCCACCGCGCAGGCTCCGCTCGGCAGGCGCAAGGTCTCGGGTGGCCGGCCCTCGCACACGCGCACGGTGGGCACGGCGTCGCGCACCGGCTCGAGGCCGAAGCGCTCCTCGAGCACCGGCGCGGCGCGCAATTGCAGGTGCTCGTCGTAGAGGCCGACGGAGTGGTCGGCGAGCAGCAGGCCGCGGTAGTTCTCGAGTGCCCGCACGGCCGCCGCCGTGAGCGCAAGGGTCGCGGGCAGCACGACGGCCCGCGGGGTCTCTTGCGCCA
>CAZSKV010000286.1:0-3303 GCA_964607495.1 uncultured candidatus Brocadiaceae bacterium | reverse complement strand
TCGTGACCCCGGGCGGCAAGCCGATCATGTTCTACGCGATCCTCGTGCTGCTGCAGCCCGGTGACGAAGCCGTCTACCCCAACCCCGGCTTCCCGATCTACGAGAGCATGATCCGCTACTCGGGCGCCAAGGCGGTGCCGGCGCCCCTGCGCTACGACAACGACTTCCGGATGGACATGCAGGAAGTCGACCGTCTGGTCAACGACAAGACGCGGCTCCTGATCGTCAACTCGCCGGGCAACCCGTGCGGCAACACGGTCACGGCCGAGGACGTGCAGGCGGTCGTGGCGCTGTTGCACAAGCGCCCGAATCTCTACCTGCTGACCGACGAGATCTACTCGCGCATCCTCTACGAGGGCCAGCACCACTCCCCGCTCGCGTTCGCCGCGATCAAGGACCGCGTGATCCTGCTCGACGGCTTCTCGAAGGCCTACGCGATGACCGGCTGGCGCCTCGGCTATGGCGTGATGCACAAGGATCTCTGCAAGGCCTGCACGCAGCTGCAGATCAACGTCAACTCGTGCACGGCCAGCTTCACGCAGATCGCCGGGGTCGAGGCCTTGAACGGCCCGCAGACCGCGGTCGAGACCATGGTGGCCGAGTTCCGGCGCCGGCGTGACTTCCTGGTCGCGGGCCTGAACCGGATCCAGGGCTTCCGCTGCCGGGTGCCGGGCGGCGCGTTCTACGTGTTCCCGGAGATCAAGGGCACGGGCAAGAAGAGCCGCGAAGTGCAGGAGCTGCTGCTCAACGAAGCCGGCGTCGCAGCCCTGCACGGCAACGCCTTCGGCGAGCACGGTGAGGGCTACTTGCGCTTCTCCTACGCGAACTCGCTCGAGAACCTGCAGGAAGCGCTGCGCCGGATCGAGCGCGTGTTCGGTCGCGCCTGAGCCCACATGATTCACGAGAGTCCGTCGCGAGAGCCCGCCAGCCGGCCTGCGGCAAGGAGTCGCGGGCGAATCCGGCCGCAGTCGGGGCCAAGGCCCCGGCGAGGACCGGATGCGCTCGCGCGACGCAGCAGCAGGCGGGCTCGCGGGCTCGCAGCAGGAGTCTCGTGAATCATGGGGGCTGAGATGGGCCTCGGCGCGGATTTCCGTAGCGACACGCTGACCCAGCCGACCGCCGCGATGCGCGCGGCGATGGCCGCCGCCACGGTCGGCGACGACGTGTTCGGCGAGGACCCGACCGTGCAGGCCCTGGAGCGCGAGGCGGCGCAGGCGCTCGGCATGGAGCAGGCGCTCTTCGTGCCTTCGGGCACGATGGCCAACCAGATCGCCGTGCACGTGCACTGCCGCAGCGGCGACGAACTGATCTGCGAGGAACGCAGCCACGTCTTCGTCTACGAGGGTGGTGGCGCGGCGCGCCTCTCGGGCACGCAGATCCGCGCCTGTGCGACGCGCGATGGCTTCCCGACGCCCGAACAGGTCGCGGGCCTGATCCGCGTCGACAACGACCACTACCCACGCTCGCGGCTCCTGGTGCTCGAGAACACGCACAACATGGCCGGCGGCCGCGTGCTGCGCCCGGACCGGCAGGAGGCCCTGGTCGCGGTCGCACGGCAGCACGGCCTCGCGGTGCACGTCGACGGCGCGCGGCTCGCGAATGCGGCCGTTGCGTTGCAGCTGCCGTTGCCCGCGTTGACGCGCGGCATCGACTCGGTGTCGCTCTGCTTCTCGAAGGGGCTCGGTGCGCCGGTCGGCTCGGTGATCGCGGGCACGGCCGCCTTCGTCAAGGCCGCGCGGCGTGCGCGCAAGGCCTTTGGCGGCGGCATGCGCCAGGCGGGCATCCTCGCCGCCGCCGCGCGGATCGCATTGTCCGAGGGCATGGCCCTGCTCGCGCGCGACCACGCGCGGGCGCAACGGCTCGCGCGCGCCTTCGCCGCGCTCGACGGCCTGGTCGTGGCCCCCGAGACCGTCGAGACCAACATCGTGATCGTCGAGGTGCCCGGCCGGGCGCCGGACGATCTCGTGACCTATCTCGCGAGCCGCGGTGTCCGGGCGCTGGTTGTCGGCCCCGGGCGCGTGCGCTTCGTACTGCATCGCGACCTGAGCGACGCCGGCGTCGAGCTGTGCGTCCACGAGGTCGCGACCTGGACCCGCACTCCCAAGAGAACCCCGTGAGCATCTTCAAGGCCTACGACATCCGCGGCACCTATCCCGACCAGCTCGACGAGAAGCTCGCCTACAAGATCGGCGCGGCCTTTGCGAAGTTCCTGCGCGCCAGGCGGCTGGTCGTCGGCCGGGACATGCGCACGATGGCGCCCGCGATCCAGGACGCGGTGATCGAGGGCATGCTCTCCCAGGGCGTGGACGTGCTCGACATCGGTCTCGCCTCGACGCCGGCCGCCTACTACGCGATCGGCAAGCTGCCCTGCGACGGTGGCCTGTGCGTGACCGCCTCGCACAATCCGAAGCAGTACATCGGCTTCAAGCTCTGCCGCGAACAGGCCCGGCCGCTCTCGGCCGACACCGGGATCAAGGACATCGAGCGCATGGTGGCGAACGACCCCCTGACCCCGGCGCCGCGGCGCGGCAAGCGCGACCAGGTCAACCACAAGGCCGAGTTCGTGCAACGCATCGCGGGCTTCGCCCAGGGGATCGAGCCGGTGCGCTTCGTCGTCGACTACGCGAACGGCATGGGGGCCTGGGAGGCGCCGGAGATCTTCAAGGCGATCCCCGGCCTCGAGGCGATTCCGCTCTACGACCAGCTCGACGGCACGTTCCCGAACCACGAAGCCAACCCGTTGCACGAGCCGAACCTCGACGTGCTGCGCGCGGCCGTGCGCGAACACCGCACGATGCTCGGCCTCTCGTTCGACGGCGACGCCGACCGCTGCGCGTTCGTCGACGAGGAGGGCCGCACCGTGCACGCCGACCTGATCACCGTGATCCTCGCGCGCAACTTCCTCGCGCGCCATCCGGGCAAGGGGATCATCTACGACCTGCGCTCCTCGAAGGTCGTGCCCGAGGAGATCACGCGCCTCGGCGGCCGGCCGGTGCGCGAGCGCGTCGGCCACTCGTTCATGAAGGAGACGATGCGCAAGACCGACTGCATCGGCGGTGGCGAGCTCTCCGGCCACTTCTACTTCGCCGAGAACTACTACACCGACTGTGGTGTGCTCGCGGCGATCATGGTGCTCAACCAGCTGAGCCGCGAAGGCAAGACGCTCAAGCAGGCTGCCGACGAGCTGCGCCGGTACCACCCGACGGGGGAGATCAACTTCAAGGTCGCCGACAAGGACGCGTTGCTGAAGCAGGTCCAGGAACGCTATCGCGACGGCAAGATCGACTTCCTGGACGGCGTCAC
>CAZSKV010000285.1:0-4209 GCA_964607495.1 uncultured candidatus Brocadiaceae bacterium | reverse complement strand
CGCCGCGGCCGCGCAGGCCGAGTGGCTGGCCCAGCTCGAGCGCGCGATCGATGCGCCCTTCCTCGAGGTCAAGGCCAGGCTGCCCGCATTGCAGGTCGTGAGCCAGCGCGATCCCGCGCAGGCCTCGGCGCGCGGCGCGCTCGCGCTGCTGCTGCGGATCGCGGGCGATGCCGCGCGCGATCCCCTGCTGCGCGAGCAGGCCCTCGTGCGCGCGGCGACCTGTCTCGAGACCGCGGCCACCGCCCGGGCCTTCACCCAGGACCTCGTGCGCCTGCTCGCCGATGCCGACCCGCGCCTGCGCGCCCAGGCGGCCTCGTTGCTCGGCAAGGTGCCGGCCGAGGCCTTCGGCGGCCGCGAGCTCGACGCCCTCGCCGATCGCATCGCCGCCGAGGCCGAGGAGCCGGTGCTGCGCATGCTCTTCGAGACGCTCAAGCTGCGCGCGAACGAGGCCAAGGATCCGACCCCGGTCGTGCGGGCCCTGCAGCGCGCGGCCAGCCAGATCAGCGCGCGCACGGGCAGCAGCGAAGTCGAAGACGCGCGCCGGGCGTTGCTCGCGAGTTCCCTGACGACCCTGGCCGGCACCCAGGGCATCGCCCCCGAGGCCTGGATGCTCGCGGTCGAGGCATTGCTCCTGCTGCGCGATCGCGATGGCGCGCTGCACGTGCTCGGCCGGCAGCGACCCTTCGTCGGCACCGCCGAGCTCGCGCCCGAGCTGCGACCGCGCGCGGCCCGGATCGTGATCGCGACCGCGCTGCTCAAGCCCAGGACCATCCCCTGGCGCCAGTTCCAGGACGAGGCCCGTATGGTGCTGCAGGCCGGGGCCGCGCTCGAGGCCCGGACCGAGACCCAAGAGAGCCTCGCGCTGCGGATCGCCGTGCTCGCCGATCTCGACCGGCCCAAGGAAGCGCTCGAGCTGCTGCAGCGCCCCGCGAGCCGGCCGACCCTGAGCGGCGAAGACGGCGCGCGCCTGCGGGCGAGCGTCGCCGAGTCGTGCCTGCGCGGCGGCGACGCCGCGGCGGCGCTCGTGCTGCTCGATCCCCTCGTGCAGGAGTTCCCGCTGACCAGCAACCTCGGCAAGGAGCTGCTCCTGCTGCGCGTCGAGGCCGCGTTCGCCGCCGATCCGAACCGCAAGGAGCCCTGCCTCGAACAACTGCGCCAGCACGCGGAGGCCTTCCGTGCCGCCTCCGACGAGCTGCGCCGCCGCTACGCCGACCTCGAGAAAAAGATCGCCCAGGCCCCGGGCTGAGCCCTTGCTTTCAGGGGGGGCGGGGCTAGCTTTCTCGCTCCTCACCGCGGGGTGGAGCAGTCCGGTAGCTCGTCGGGCTCATAACCCGAAGGTCGCAGGTTCGAATCCTGCCCCCGCTACCAGTTAGCAACCGCTGGGTGGACATGCACTTAGACCTGTCCACCCAGCGTCGTTTCGGGAGGGCACGAGGGCCGAGTGTGCCCGAATTGTGCCCTGGGCACGCCGAGTTGGAGGCCAGGTCACCGGAGTCGGTGTCTACGTGGTCACACTCTTCAGGCGTGGCAAGGTCTGGTGGCTCAGGTACCAGCAGGACGGTCGCAAGGTTCGGGAGAGCCTGAAGACCGACAACAGGAAGGTCGCGGACGAGCTGCGGTTGCGCCGGGAGGTCGAGCTTGGGCAGCGGCGGCTGGGGATCGTCGCGGCCGCGAGTGCGCCCGCGCCCGTGGTCGAGGTTGCGGCTGCGCCTGCGCCAGGTCCGGCCCGCCCGCTCGCCGACGTGCGTCGGGAGTACGAGGCCTGGTCGGCAGCGCACAAGCGGCCGCGGACGATCCTGAACGACAAGGGCCGGCTCGACGCGTTCTTCGCGACCGTGCCGGGCAAGTCGCTCGTGCAGGTCGCGACCGCCGATGTCGAGCGCTTCCTGACGACGCAGGCGATGCTGGGCCGACAGCCCGCCACGCTGCTGCGCCACCGCGAGATCCTGCATGCGTTCTGGCGCTGGGCCGTGCGGCAGGGCGATGTGCCACGCAACGTGGTCTCGGAGATCCCGCGGCCGCGGCTGCCCGACCGCGATCCGCGCTTCCTGAGCCTCGACCAGGTCGATGAGCTGCTGCGCGCGGTGGCCGGGGATCTGATTGCGCCGGTGATCGCGACCGCGGTGTTCGCGGGATTGCGGCGCGAGGAACTCTGCTGGTTGACCTGGCAGGATCTGGACCTGGAGCAGGAGCCGGCGATCCTGCGGGTGCGCGCGAAGGCGGTGGAGGGGGAACGGTGGCAACCGAAGACGAAGCGGGATCGCCGAGTTCCGGTCTCCGGGAGGCTTCGCGAGGCGCTCCGCGCCTGGCGCGATGCGGGCCAGAGGACGGGCATCTCGTGGCTCTTCCCTTCACCCGAGGGCTGTCGGTGGGATCCGGACAACCTGAGTCACCGGCTGCGCAGCCTGCTGGAGCGGGCGGGCCTGCCTTGGAACTTCCTGGACCTGCGGCATACCTTTGGCTCGCAGCTCGCGCGGAAGGGCGTGTCGCTCCTGAAGATCGCGCGGCTGATGGGCAACTCGCCGGTGATCGCGAGCAAGCACTACATCAACCTGGTCCCGGAGGAGATGGCGGCGGATGTCGAGTTCTGAGCAGTCCCATGTCTTGAGCGCGTTGGAGCAGAAGGTTCTGGTTCATATTGCGAAGGAACTCGGACCATCGTTGGATCGCATCGACCCGGGCTGCCCGACACTCGAGGTCCGGTCCATCGTCCTGCGATTCGTTTCGGATGGTGAGGTGTCACCGGCCGAGGTGCGGCATGCGCTGATCCGATTGATCGTTGCAAACCTGCTCGCGCATGGTCGTGAGCAGAACGACGACGACCTGTTGAACCCAGCGTGCTTGATCGGCTTGCGCATCGCAGGACTGATGGCAGCGCGCACGCTGGTGCCTGGAGTCGGAGGTGCGACGAACAGTTTCTCACTTCGGCTCGGGCGGTTCCCACCCCCCTTCGGCGCCTGGTTCGACACGGGAGACAAGACCAAAGACGGGGCGTTCAATCGGAAGGGGTCGATCCTGGGCGCTCTCTACGCTCTCGCGATTCTCGGCGCTGATGACACCTACCCAGCAAGACTGGCGGCCATCGTGGAATGCGCTGAGCTTCTGGCGGTTCATGGGATCAAGGCGCGAAGCGGGCCGACGCGCAGCGAGAAGCTGGGGGTGTCTGCTGAGTCGATCTCGAAGGCGCTCAGGCAGCTACAGCCGCTGCTGCCTGGTCTGAGGGAGGTCAGCATCGAAGGGGATGGGGGAAGCTCGTACTGGGCGATGAAGGGTGCCTGGCCGAACATCATCGTGCGAGGCAAGGATCTGGAGATCAGGGACTGGCCGACCCTTGTGAACCGCCTGCGTCAGGCGGTGCGGGAGGCGCGGGAAACGCGAGCACGAAAGTCCAGAATGGGCGGATGAATCATCCAGACTGGCAAGTGACCGAGTCACCCGCAGGCCGACTCCTGTCGGCATGCGGGTGACTCGTCCCATCGCCTGTGGTCCGAAGCGTCGTGTGCTCCAGCACCGTGCAAGGACGGTCTTGATGGCCTCGTGCTGCGGTGTTCTCCGCGGTTGGCTCTGGATCGGGCCGAAGACCCTCACCCAGCCCAGGCTCCCTCCTCCGACATCCTGGGGCCCCCGTGCGGAAGCCCCCCGAGAGGGGTCAGGGGCTGGAGCACGGGGATGTCAACTGACGCGCGCCGTCTTCGGCGCGGCTCTACCGCCGCATGGCAGGCGCAGTGACGCGAGTCTGCGAGCGGCGCTGCGCTTGCGCGGCGGCGAGCCACCGGAGGTGGCGATCCGGTGTCGGCCGCCGCGTGTGCCCACTGC
The DNA here is from genome assembly GCA_964607495.1 of uncultured candidatus Brocadiaceae bacterium. Taxonomy (GTDB): domain Bacteria; phylum Planctomycetota; class UBA1135; order UBA1135; family UBA2386; genus CAZSKV01. Next base: position 393 of record CAZSKV010000285.1, on the reverse strand, counting down.
GTCGAGTTAGCGAGGAGGAAGGCGGAGTCTGCGAGCTGGTGACCCGTGGTTGCGTGTGCACCACGGCGAGTCGGGTTGGTTGATGGCAAACAACCAATCTGAGGCAAAGGGCGCAAACGAGGGGAAGCTCGTGGGGCTGCGGTGGATCTCGGATCGATGGGGCTGTTCGCGACAGACTTGCCGGCGCATTCTGCAACGCGCGGGCGTGCGGCCCTTCCTCCTGGGCGGCGACAGGCGCAACGCGACGCTGCGATTTGATCGGTCGGACGTAGTTCTAGTCGAACGGGAGGCGCAGGTACCTTTCCCTGGCCGAAGTGATGCGCCGTGAGCGGCCACGGACTGGAAGTTGCGGAGCAGACTCCGGCGAGCGTCGGAACCGCGATGGGGGTGCGG
>CAZSKV010000284.1:0-1723 GCA_964607495.1 uncultured candidatus Brocadiaceae bacterium | reverse complement strand
CCGTCGTCTTCGTCGTGAGCGGGGAGGACTACAGGGAGCTCGGCGCGCGGATCGGTGACGAGGGATCGACCTACGGCGCGTTCTTCGCTGCGGGCACCTTGACGATGCCCGGCCAACCCGAGATGCGTCCGGCCGTGATGGACAACAGGAAGGACTGGGGACCCTACCACGCGCGCCATGCAGTGGGACTCGCGTTCGCGCAGGGGATCGCCGCCGGCCACGGCATCGACTTCCCGCTCTGGTTCGAGCGCGGCGTGGGGGGGCTCGCGGAACGTTTCTACGTGGAAGGCGTGGCCGCGCACTTCGGCAAGTCGCACCTGGGACGCGGCGGCGTGAACCTGGCCCCCGCGTTCTTCAAGAACTACTCGATCAACGCCGAGCTCCAACCCCCCGACATCGAGCACCTGATCTACCAGGCCGGCCTCAACCTGGCGTTCTCGATGCGTGCTGGCAACAAGGACGCGAGTGCGGCGCTGCAGGCCCTGGTTGCATCCTTCGACAAGGGCCAGAAGGCCGTCGACGCCGCCTTTGCCGCGTTCGAGAAGGTGCTGATCACCAACGAGAAGGCGATGCGCGAGTACCTGAAGTCGGTTACCAGCAAGAGTTGATGAACCCCGCGCCGGGCGCGGCCGACAGGCCACCCGGGCTTTCCGTCCACCTATCCCTGTTCTGCACGGATCTCGGCGCCCCTGTCGGGGGCCAGTCCCGTGCGGTCTACCGAACCTTCCGCCTCTAGGAGCCTTCATGAAGCTCGTTCTGCAGAATCTCGGCCCCCTGACCCTGGCTCTCAGCCTGGTCGCGCCAGCAGTGCTCACCCAGGGCGCCGCGCTCGCCCAGGGGACACAGCTCGCCCAGAAGAGCGACCTCAAGCGTGCGCTGCCCGCGGGGACGATCGTCTTCGTCTCGATGCCCGACATCGATGCCAGCGTCGCCGAGATGGGTTCGACGCCGCTCGCGAAGATCTGGCACGAAGAGGAAGTGCAGGCGTTCTTCGCCGACGCCCAGAAGATGGTGAAGAAGGAGTGGGAGAAGGCACTCGTCAAGGCACAGGAGGCCCATGAGGCCGGCATGCTGCCGTTCAAGCCCGAGGATCTGCTGAAGCTCCGGGTGCACGGCATGACCGCCGCAGTCACCGGGATCAAGGTCGATGTCGGGGACCAGGGCATGCCCTCCCCGGACATCGGGATGATGCTGCACCTCGATTTCGGCGACAGCGTGACGCAGTGGCGGAGCATCCTCGACTTCGGCCTCACGCAGCTCGAAGCGCAGGCCATGGGGATGCTGGTCAAGAACGAGACGAAGGTGGGGGAGGTTGCGCTCGTCGAGTACGCGCCGCAGGTCAGCGGCACCGCGATGTCGCTGAACCTCGCCTGGATCGGCAATGGTCTGCTGTTCGGGACGCGCAACAAGGAAGTCAAGTCGGCCATCGAAGTGATGACCGGCAAGGCGCCCGAGGCGTTGACCGCGAGCGAGGCCTACAAGGCGACGGCCAAGAACCTCACGATGCAGGGCGCCGAAGTGGAGGTGTTCGCGCAGCCAACGCTCGCGATCGACGCGCTGCTCGGCATCCTCGAGCTGGCCGCTGAGCATGCTCCCGAGTTCCCCGCCGAGTTGAAGGTCGATGGGGTCAAGCGCGTGGTCGATGCGCTCGGTCTGCGCAGCATCAAGGCTGTCGGCATGACGAGCGCCTACGAGCAGGGACGCGCGGTCTCGAAGAGCTTCT
>CAZSKV010000283.1:0-9604 GCA_964607495.1 uncultured candidatus Brocadiaceae bacterium | reverse complement strand
GGTCTACGGCGACGGCAAGGACCCCGAGTCGGTCCAGGTCGGCGAGTACGACCTGGTGAACCACATGCGGCATCACCACCGCGTGTTCCAGCTCGACATCGCCGGCAAGCAGCAGTCGATCCTCCTGCAGGACGTGCAGTGGGACGTGCTGACGGACCGGGTCACGCACGTGGACTTCAAGCGCATCGACCTCACCAAGCCGATCAGCGTCCTGGTCGAGGTCCTGTTCCTCGGCCATCCGGTCGGCATCGCGAAGGGCGGCCGCCTGATCAAGGACCACCCGGAGGTGCGCGTGAAGTGCCTGCCGATGGAGATCCCGGAGAGCCTCGAGGTGAACGTCGCGCCGCTCGACATCGACGACAAGATCGTCGCCAAGACGGTCGTGCTGCCCAAGGGCGTCATGCTCGACATGCCTGCCGACGCCGTGGTCTGCCACGTCGCCTACCAGAAGGTCGAGGTGCTGCCGGCCGCGACCCCGGCTGCGGCCGAGGCTGCTGCGGTTCCTGCAGAGGGCGCCGCTGCCCCGGCGGCTGGTGCCGCCGCGCCGGCTGCCGACGCCAAGAAGGGCGCCGCTGCCCCGGCTGCCGACGCCAAGAAGGCGCCGCCTGCCGCTGGCGACAAGCCGGCGAAGAAGTGACCCGGCCCGGCAGCAGGTTGCCCCTTGGCGGGCGGGCTGCTGCTGGCTAGCCTTCTCGCCCCTTCAGGCCCGGCATGGACTGGAAGCGCGTCGCCCTCGGCATCGGCAACCCCGGTGCCGAGTACGCCGCCACCCGACACAACGTCGGCTTCATGGTCCTCGATCGGGTCGCGAAGGAGCTTGGCCTCGCCTTCGGGCGCCTTCCGCGCGAGAACGACTCGGGTGAGAAGGTGTTCTCGGGCAAGGTCAAGGCGCAGGTGGCGCGCGGCGAGCACTTCGTGCTCGTCAAACCGCTGACCTACGTGAACCTCTCCGGCGACGTCGCCTTCCCGCTGCTGCGGGCGGCGGGGCTCGGTCCGGAATCGCTCTTTGTCGTAGTGGATGATCTGAACCTGCCGCTGGGCCGGATACGTATCCGGCCGGCGGGGAGCCCCGGAGGGCACAACGGCCTCGCTTCGATCGCGGCCGCGCTGCACTCCGACGCCTACCCCCGTCTCCGTCTCGGTATCGGTGCGCCCGTGGGGACCACGTTCGTGGACCACGTGCTGGCTTCGTTTCTCCCGGAGGAACGGGAGGTTCTCGATCCCGCTCTGGATCGCGCTGCTGTGGCCGTCCGTGATTGGCTGCAGGGCGCTTCGGTGCAAACCCTGATGGACCGTTGCAACGGTCCGGGACCGTAGAAACGTGAAACGAACCTATGAATGCATGCTCCTCCTGGACAACCGGGAGGTGAAGAAGGGCTGGCAGGCCCTGAAGGATCAGGTGTCCGGCTACCTCAAGAAGCACGGCGCCGAGATCAAGAGCGCACGGCGCTGGGACGAGCGCCGCCTCTCCTACCCGATCAGCCGCAACAAGCGCGGCACCTACCTGCTCGTCTACTTCGAGAGCGACTCGCTGCAGACCGCGGCGATGCGCCGCGAGCTCGAGCTCAGCGAGACCGTGCTCCGCCACCTGATGCTGGCCTGCGAGGAGATCCCGCAGACGGCGTTCGACGTCGAGGCTGCGTTCGACGAGAGCGCGCTCGTCGTCGACGAGGAGCCGGCGCCGGCCCCGGCCATGGTCGAGGTCGTCGAGGTCGTGGAAGTCGTGGAGGAAGCAAAGGCCGAGACCAAGCCCGAGCAGAAATCCGAGACCAGGTCCGAATCCAAGCAGAAGCCTGACGCCGGAGGCGAGAAGAAGTGACCACCACCAGTACCGAATCGTTCGGCGGCGACCAGGGCGGCTTCCGTCCGCGGCGTTCGTCGAAGTTCCCGCGCTTCGCGGGCAAGCGCGCGCCGGTCAAGCCGGAAGAGCCGCTCGACTACAAGAACGTCGCCTACCTGTGCAAGTTCTTGACCCCACAGGGCAAGATCCAGTCGCGCAAGCGCACCGGATTCTCGGGCCAGGACCAGCGCAAGCTCGCGACCGCGATCAAGCTCGCGCGCTTCATGGCGCTCATGCCATTCGTCGGGAGGCCGTGACATGCAACTCGTGTTGAAGCGCAGCATCGAACATCTCGGCCGTGTCGGCGACGTCGTGAACGTCAAGGCCGGCTATGCCCGCAACTTCCTGATGCCGAACGGCCTCGCGGTGCCGGTCACCAAGGCCAACCTCGCGCTGATCGAGAAGGAACGCGAGCTGGCGCTCGCCGAAGAGGCGGCCCGGCTCAAGGACCTGAAGGCGATCGCCGAGCGCATCGCGCAGTCGGCGATCACGATCGAGGCGCGGGCCGGCCAGGACGGCCAGCTCTTCGGCTCGGTGAACGCCGCGACGATCGCCAAGGCCGTGCAGGACAAGGGCTTCTCGATCGAGGAGAAGCAGATCCGCATCGACCAGCCGATCAAGCAGATCGGCGTCTACGACGTGAAGATCCACCTGATCGGCGATCTCGAGACGACGATCAAGGTCTGGGTGGTCGAGAACAAGGCGGGCTCGTAGCAGCCCGCACCGCCACGAGAACCGCGCCGTGAACGAAGCGATCCGCGTCGCGATGATCAGCCTCGGCTGCGCGCGCAACCTCGTGGACTCCGAAGTCCTCCTCGGCCATGCGGTCGAGGAGGGCTTCCTGATCGCGCGCGAACCGGCGGACGCCGACGTCGTGGTCGTCAACACCTGCGGCTTCGTCGAAGAGGCCAAGCAGGAGTCGATCGACACGATCCTCGAGGTCTGCAAGCTCAAGGAGCAGGGCAACCTCAAGGGCGTCGTCGCGGTCGGCTGCCTCGTGCAGCGCTACGCCGAGCAGCTGCAGCAGGAGATCCCCGAGGTCGACGCGTTCTTCGCGATCTCCGACTACTCGAACGTGCCGCAGGTCATCCGCCGGATCGTGAACGGCTCGGTCAAGCGCTGGTCGCCGACCGTGGACGGCGGCCGGCCGAAGGCGCCCCGCAACGACGCGAACCGCGTGCTGCTCACGCCGAAGAGCTACGCCTACTTGAGGATCAGCGAGGGTTGCGACCACACCTGCACGTTCTGTGCGATCCCGAAGATGCGCGGCAGGAACCGCAGCCGCCCGTTCGAGGTCCTGGTCGAGGAGGCGGGGAACCTCGGGCGCCAGGGCATCCGCGAGCTCGTGCTCGTGGCCGAGGACACGACCCACTACGGCCTCGATCTCTACCAGGAGCGGCGCATCCACGAGCTGCTGGAGGCGATCGCGACCAGCTCGGGCGCGGCCTGGGTCCGGCTGATGTACGCGTATCCGCACACGGTCACGTCGGCGTTGACGCGCGTGATGCGCGAGACGCCGCAGGTCGTGCGCTACCTCGACATCCCGATCCAGCACCTGGCTGCGCCGATGCTCAAGGCGATGAAGCGCGGCGTGTCGACCGAACAGGTGGCCGGGATCCTGCACCGCCTGCGTGACGAGGTGCCCGGGATCGCGGTGCGCACGACGCTGATCAGCGGCTTCCCCGGCGAGTCCGAGGCCGACCACGAGCAGGTGCTGCGCTTCGTCGAAGAGTACCGCTTCGAGCGCCTCGGCGTGTTCACCTACTCCGCCGAGGAGGGCACGCCCGCGGCGGACCTGCCCGGCCACGTGGCCCCCGAAGTCGCCGAACGCCGGCGCGGCGAGATCATGCAGACCCAGCAGCGCATCCTCGAGGCGCGCAACGCGACGCTGGTCGGCACCACGCAGCAGGTGCTGGTCGACGGGCGCGATCCCGCGGGCAAGGGCTTCGTCGGCCGCACGCAGGCCGACGCGCCCGAGATCGACTGCGTCGTGCGTCTCCCGGCGGCAAAGCTCGAGAGCGGCGATCTCGTGGCGACGGAGATCACCGGTGTCGACGGCTACGACCTGCTGGGTCGCGTCGTGTCGCTGGCCAGACCATGAACGTCCCGAACGCGGTCACGCTGGCTCGCCTGGTCGTCGCCGCGGCCGCATTCGTCGCGCTGGACCGCGGCTGCGCGTGGGCGTCCTTCTACCTGTTCATCCTCGCGGCGGCGACGGACTACGTCGACGGCTGGCTCGCGCGGCGCTGGCAGCAGGTCACGCCGCTCGGCCGGGTGCTCGATCCCTTCGCCGACAAGGTGCTGACCTGCGGGGCGATGATCCTGCTGCTCGAGCACCAGGCAGCGCGCGAGATCCTCTACGGCTGGGTCGTGGTCGTGATCGTCGCGCGCGAGTTCTTCGTGACCGCGGTGCGCGGCGTGATGGAGGCCGCCGGACACCCGTTCCCGGCCGACCGGCTCGGCAAGTGGAAGATGGTCAGCCAGTGCATCGCCTGCGCGGGCCTGATCTCGCTCGTGGCCGGCACGCGCTTCTGGTGGTGGGTCACGGTCGCCTCGACCTGGCTCGCGCTCGCGCTGACCGTGGTCTCCGGCGCGCAGTACCTGTGGAAGGCGCGCAAGGTGCTGCTCACGCGATGAACGCGCCCGACCGCGTCCGCTGGCTCTTCGCGACCGCGTGCGGGCTCGGCACCGCGAAGGTCGCCCCGGGCACCTTCGGCACCCTCGGCGGCGTGGTGATCGCCTGCGTGCTGCAGGTGTTCGTGCCGGGGCACCGCTTCGCGCTCGCCGTGCTGCTGGTCGGCCTCGGCCTGTTTGCGCTCGGCTGCTCGTTCACCGCGTTCTGCAAGCGCGTGTTCGCCGGCGACGATCCGCAGCAGTTCGTGCTCGACGAGGTCGTCGGCTACCTGCTGGCGATCGCGCTCTTCGCGTCGGTGCGCCGCGACCCGACGCCGCTCGACCACACGGTGGCGTTCGTCCTGTTCCGCGCGTTCGACATCGCCAAGCCGCAGCCGGCCCGGCGCCTCGAGGAAGTGCCCGGCGCCTGCGGGATCATGCTCGACGACGTGATCGCCGGCCTCTACGCGGGCCTCGGTCTGTGGCTGCTCGCGGTCGTGGGGGTCCTGTGAGCGCGAAGGCCAGACGCACGCGGCTCGCGACCCGCCTCGCGTGGTCGGCAGGCGGGGCCGCGCTGCTGCTCGGCGGCGTGCTGCTCTTCGTCGCGATCGCGCAGATCCCGGACGACGCGCCCAAGGACCTGATCAAGCGGCTGTGGATGCTCGGCGGCATCGTCGCCGTGGTCGGCGCCGGCGCGGTGATGGCCATCGTGCACGTGCAGGCGGCCGCGATCGCCTCGCGTCTGAACGACCTCGGCCTCGCGGTGGCCAAGCTCGGCCGCGGCACCGCCGAGGTGCGGGTCAAGTTCCGCGGCAACGACGAGGTGGGCGCGCTCGGCCGCGTGCTGAACTACCTGGCCGGCGACCTGCAGGCCCAGGCCCAGCAGCAGGAGAAACAGGGCGGCGCGTCCGCGACCAGCGACGCGCAGGTGCGCGCCCTGCGCGACAAGACGCTCGCCGACGGCTTCGCGCAGCCACCCGGCTACGAGCTCGATGGTGCGCTCTGCAAGGGCACACGCGGCGGCCTCGACTACTTCGACGCGAGCGTGCGCGAGGACGGCGGGTCGGTGCTCTTCCTCGTGCGTGGCGACGGCGCCTCGGCCATGGCGGTCGTCGCCTCGCGCATGGCCCGCGACGAGATCCTGCGCGCGCTGCGCGCCGGCGCCTCGGCGCGCAAGGCGCTGACGCACACCAACAAGGTGCTGCACGACAACCTGCCGCGCGGCGCCTGCGCGAAGGCGCTCGCGCTCGAGCTCGGGGCCGACGAGATCAAGCTCTACCAGTGTGGTCACCCCACCGGAGCGTTCGTCTGCGCGCGCGGCGAGGTCGAGCCCGTAGCGGCCGAAGGACTCGCGCTCGGCCTCGACGAGGGCCCGGTGTTCGAGAAGGCGCTGCGCTCGACCAGGATCCCGGTCACGGCCGGCGTGCGCTGCGTGCTGCTCAACGAGGCCGGGGCCCGCCGCGACGACCTGGCCGAGATCCTGCGCCAGCACTCGCCCAAGAACACGATGGCGTTCATGGGCCTCGTGCTCTCGGCGATCGAGGGCGAGTCCGACGAGGGCGGCCTGCGCGAGGACGTCGTCGTGCTGACCTGCAAGCGGTCCGCGTCATGAAGTCCTTCCAGCAATTGATCGAAGACATCTACTTCGCACGCGACTCGGCGCGCGGCGTGCCCGGCACCGCGCTCTGGTTCGTCGAAGAGGTCGGCGAGCTCGTGCGCGCGATCCGCCGCCAGGAGCGCGCGAACCTCGAGGAGGAGTTCGCCGACGTCTATGCCTGGCTGGCGACGCTCGCGAGCCTGCACGGGATCGACCTCGAGGCGACCGGGCGCAGGAAGTACGCGCAGGGCTGTCCGCGCTGTCTCGCCACGCCCTGCACGTGCGCGTAAGCTGGGCGGCCATGGTGGTTCCAGGACGGGGCCCGTCCCTTGCCATGCGCGCCATGCTGGCCGTAGGCCTGATGGCCGGTTTCTATCTGCTCGCGGTCGGGATCGCGGCGCTGCTCGTGGCGGTGCCGATCTTCGAGCTCAGCACGGCCCATCGCGTGCACCCCAGGTTGTGGATCGGCTGCATCATTGCCGCCGCAGTCATCCTCTGGTCCGTGATGCCGCGCTGGGACAAGTTCGCGGAGCCTGGAGTGCGCCTGCACGAGCCCGAGCAGCCGGCGCTCTTCGCCGAGATCCAGAAGATCGCGGCGGCCGCCGGACAGAGCCCGCCGGCGGAGGTCTACCTGGTCGCGGACGTGAACGCCTTCGTCGCGCAGCGCGGCGGGATCATGGGGATCTTCAGCCGGCGCGTGCTGGGGATCGGTCTGCCGCTCCTGCGCGTGATGACGCTCGACCAGGTGCGCGGGGTCCTCGCCCACGAGTTCGGCCACTTCCACGGGAGTGACACGCGCCTGGGGCCATGGATCTACAAGACCCGCGCGGCGATCGGCCGTACCGTGGCCTCGCTGCTGCGCATCGGCTCGATCATCGGCTACCCCTTCCGTTGGTACGGGCTGCTCTACCTGCGGATCACGCATGCGATCTCGCGCGCGCAGGAGTTCGCCGCCGACCGCTTCGCCGCGACGCTGGTCGGCTCCGAGCCGTTGATCACCGGGCTCAGGCAGCTGCCGGCGGCGAGCCTGCTCTTCGATCTCTACTGGCGTGACGAGCTGGTCCCGCTCCTCGCCGCCGGGCGCCGGCCGCCGATTGCCGCCGGCTTCCAGCGCTTCCTGCGCGCGAAGGACATGCAGGCCTTCGGCGATCAGGCGCTCGAGGACGCGATGCAGGCCAAGCGCGCGGATCCCTACGACACGCATCCACCGATTCCGGCGCGGATCGCGGCGGTCGCGGACCTGCCGCGGCACGCGCGCAGCGACCGGGGCGACGGGCCGGCGCTCGACCTGCTGCGCGACGTCGACCGGCTCGAGGAGCGGCTGCTCGGTTTCGGCTGCGGCGATCCGCACGCTGCCGCGAAGCTGCGCACGATCGAGTGGGAACAGGCAGGCGAGGAAGTGGTGATCGTGCACTGGCGGGAGCAGATCCTGAAGGTCAGGTTGCTGCCCGGCGCGCCGCTGCAGGGTGTCACCGCGGGCAACCTGCCGCAGCAGGCCGGCAGACGCGCCGCGATCGGACGCGCCTACGGCGGCGCCGAGCTCGCGCCGGAGCACGAGCAGCCCTGCGGCGAGTGGGTGCTCGCGATGGCGCTCGGCGTGGCCTTGCACGGCCTCGGCCACCGCGTCCGCGCCGAACCGGGCGAAGCCGTGTGCCTCGACGTCGGCTCGCGCGAGATCGCGCCGCTGCCGCTGGTCAGCCGGCTGTTCCGAGGCGAGATCAGCGCGCAGGAGTGGAGCCGGACCTGCGGGGAGCTCGGCATCGCGGACCTCGCGTTGGGCTGAGCGCCGGCGCAGGCCTCACCGCGCCGCCGCGAAGCGCCAGGTCGGGCGCAGGTCCTTGGCGACCGGCTTGCCGGCGAGGGCGGCGCGCACGAGTTCGATCGGGATCGAGTTCTCGCGCAGCACTGCGTCGTGGAAGGCCTTGTCCGGCATGCCGGCGAGCTCTTGGCGCAGGGCGCGCAGCTGCAGGCCGCCGAGCATGTAGGCCGCCTGGTAGAGCGGCGGGTAGTCGCCGCCGAACGAGCGCCGCACCTCGGCCTCCGCGTTCGCGCGCTCGTGGCCGACCTGGTCGACCAGCAGATCGATCGCCTGCTGCGGCGTGACCGTGCCGAGGTGGAACCCGAGCGAGAACACGATCCGCGTGCAACGGTGCGAGCGCCAGAAGAGCATGCCGAGCCGGTCCTCGGGCGACTTCGCGAAGCCGAGGTCCCAGAGCAGCATCTCCCAGTAGAGGGCCCAGCCTTCGCCGTAGAACGGCGTGTCGAAGATCCGGCGGTAGGGGCGTTCGCGCGCGGCGACGAAGCCCTGCAGGTGGTGGCCGGGGATCAGCTCGTGGTGGACCGTCGCGCGCGCGAAGTGCCGGTTGTTGCCGCGCATGCTCATCAGCTTGTCGGCATGCGTCATCGTGTCGGTCGGGTACGAGACCTGGATCACCTCGCCGCCGAGGAAGAACGGGTTCACGAGCTGCCGCTGCGGCGACATCATCGTCACGCGCCAGGTCTCCTTGCACAGCGCCGGGATCGTCACCAGGTCACGCTCCTCGAGGAACAGGATCGCCTCCTCGGCCAGATCGGTGATCAGTTGCGGCTGTTCGCCGGGCGCGACGTGGCGGTTCTTGACCAGCTCGAGGGCCTTCGCGACGTCGTCGCCGCAGCCGAGCTCCTGCGCCGCGCGGCGCATCTCGGTCCGGCACCAGGCGAGCTCGTGCCCGGCCAGCGTGACGAGTTCCTCGGGCGTGTAGGGGATCCACTCGCGCGCGAGGTCGTCGAGCAGGGCCTGCCTGCCGATCGGATCGCCGGTGATCACCTGCAGGCCGGGCCGGCTCTGGCCGACGAAGCGCTCGCGCAGGAAGCCCGCGTACTCGGCGAGCGCCTGGTCGGCCTTCGGCATCGGCTCCCTGGTCCACCAGCTGACCAGCGGCGCGTAGCCGTCGTGGAACCTGTGCCACACGCGCAACTCGCCACGCAGGTGCTCGATCCGTTGCGCCGCGCGGTTCGCGAGCGCCGGGGTCAGGGACTTGCCGGCCGCGTCGGTCTTGGCGCTCGCGGCCTGCGCGGCGATCCCGACCAGGATCTCTGCGGCGGCTTTGCCCTCTTCGCGGCCGCCGCGGCGCGCGCGTGCGGCGAGGTTCTCGATCGTGGCGGCGAAGGGCAGCAGCGGCGCGATCTCGGCGAGCTTCTGCTCGCGGTGCTCGAGCTCGCGGCGCTCGGCGCGCAGATGGTTGTCGAGCAGGAGCCAGTCGATGCGGCCTGCTGGATCGAGCTGGTCGAAGTCGACCTTCGCGAGTTCCTGCTGGTGCTCCTGCAGCAGCGTGCGCTGGCGCGCGGCCGGTGCCGCGGCGCGCGCGAGCGAGTCGCGGTCGGCCGTGAAGCGCTCGATCGCTTCGCGCAGCGACTGGGCGGGCAGCGTGCAGGCGAGGAACGCGAGGCAGCAGGCGCGGTGCATGCCGCGCAGTATCCCCGGGCGCGGGTTCAGTACGCGAAGAAGGTCGGCACGGCGCTGACCGAGGGGCCGGTCCCGGTCGCGGAAGTCACGCTGCTCGTGTGGTAGATCC
>CAZSKV010000282.1:0-8495 GCA_964607495.1 uncultured candidatus Brocadiaceae bacterium | reverse complement strand
GACGGCACCCGGTGCGCCTGCCGTTCGCGCTCGGCCTGGGCCTCGCGTTCGTCGGCCACGCGCTGCTCTCGGGCGCGTGGGCACCCTTTCCGCAGAGCTGGCAGGCGCAGATCGTCAAGCTGCTGCACGCCGCGCTGCTGGCACCGATCCTCTGTCTTGCCCTGCGCCGGGTCGGCGACGTGCGCATCGCGGTCGTGGTGTTCAAGAGCGTGTCCATGCTCTGCTGCCTCGTCGCACTCGCGCAGCGCTTCCTGCCCGGCCTGCAGGTCGATCCGCTCGCCGACGACCAGGCGCCGGGAACCGGCGCCGGGATGGCGCTGGTCTATGCGGAGGAGCTGAGTTCGGGTGCCGCGGTGCGCGTCTCCGGCACCATGGGTCACAGCAACGCGCTGAGCCTGTTCCTGGCCGGATCGCTCTGCCTGCAACCCTGGCTCTGGGCGCGCTACCAGTCGCCGCGCGCGCGGCTCGCGATCGTGCTGCTGACGCTGGTCGAAGCCCTGGCAATGGTCTTCACCTACGGCCGGCTGGGCCTGATCGCGTTCGCGTTCGCCGGCGCCTGGCTGCTCGCCCGTGGCGGGTTCCGGCACCCGCTGCGCCTGCTCGGGGTCGCGGCCGGCGCGCTGGTCGCAATCGCACCGCTGCTGCCCGCGGCCTGGGTCGAGCGTGTGTTCGATCCGGGGCATCTGCAGCGCAGCGAGTCGATCCAGGGCCGCTGGGAGTTGCAGGTCCACGGCACCGAGCTCGGCCACGAGCTCGGGTTCGTCGGCTCCGGTTATGGCCAGTTCGGCCAGCTGGTCTTCCGGCAGATGCACGGTTCGGCCAAGGAGGCGATCGAGTACCAGATCGGCCACACGGACCTGGGCTACGACCTCGACGACCTCGGCGCCCACAATGCCTATCTCGAGGTCTGGGTCGAGCAGGGCTGGCTCGGTCTGCTGCTCTGGTGCGGCGCCGGAATGGCGATGCTGGCCGGCCTCGTCCGCCTGTCGCGCGCCGCGCCGGGCCACGACCGCCTGCTCTGCGTGTGCCTGGAGGCGACCGTGATCGCCTTCGCCGTCGCCGCGATCTTCATCCACACCCAGGAGATGAAGGTCCTGTGGATCGCGCTCGGCCTCGTCTGCGCCTGGTTGCGCGCCGGCACGGCCGCGAGCCTGCGCACGGCGGCGCTGGCATGAGGGTCCTCGTGCTCAAGGCGAACCACTTCCCGGTCTGCGGGGCGTCGCGCCTGGTCGAAGCTGTGCTCGCGCACGTCGACCGCGAGCGCGTGCAGGTGTTCGTCGGCAGCGTCGCGCGCGCCGGAGCGCCGCACTCGGTCCACTTCACGTCCGCGCGCACGGCCGATCTGCCGCACCGGGTGATCCCCTGGCGCGGCGCGCTGTGCGCGCGAGACGCTGTCCGTGAGCTGCGGCGGCTGGTTGCCGCGGACGCGATCGATCTCGTGCACAGCCATGACATGCGCTGCGACCTGCTGTGCCGGCTCGCGCGCCTGCCGGTGCCGTGGATCGCGCACGTGCACGGCTGGATCGGCCGCGAGGGGCGCGGCAAGGACCGCTTGTTCGAACTCGTCGACCGCCTCGCGGTGCGTGCCGCCACCGAGGTCTGGGTCGGCTCGCACGACGCCGAAGCGGACGTGCGGCGTAGCGTCGGGGCGCGCGTGCCGGTGCGCTACCTCGGCAACGCGGCCGATCCCGAACTCGTGGCCGGCGCGCCCGAGCGGGCGGCCGCGGCGCGGGCGCAGCTCGGTCTGCCCGCGGGGGCGTTCCTGGCCGGCACGGTCGGCCGCCTGCACCGCAGCAAGGCGCACGCGCTGCTCGCAGAGGCCGTCCTCGCCAGCGGCGTGCCGGAGATGCACGCGCTGCTGCTCGGTTTCGGCCCCGAGGAAGCGCACTTGCACGCGCTCGCGGCCCAGGAGCGATGCGGTGGCCGGGTGCACGTGCCGGGCCCGCTGCCGGCCGAGGCGATCCCGCCGCTGGTCGCCGGCCTCGACGTGTTTGCGTTCCCCTCGCTGCGCGAGAGCCTGCCGCTCGCGGTGCTCGAGGCGATGCAGCTCGGCCGGCCGATCGTCTGTTCCGAGGTCGGCGACCTGCGCTACGTGCTCGACGAGGGCAGGGCCGGTCTGCTGGTGCCGCCCGGGGACGTCAGTGCGCTCGCGGCCGCGCTGCGGCGCCTGCACGCCGAGCCGGCGCTGCGGGCCGACCTCGGGGCGCGCGCGCGCGAGCGGGCGCTGCGCGTGTTCGGACCGCAGCGGCTCGCAGCGGAGATGACCGCGGCCTGGCTCGGGTTCGCCGAGGGCAGGCAGCGGTGAAGCGCCTCGTGCGGATGCTGCTGCACGTGCTCTGCCTGCCGCTGCGGCCCTGCGCGCCACGCGTGCTGCTCTACCACAGCATCGACGCCACCGGCTCGCCGCTCTCGCTCGATGCCGCGGCGTTCGCGGCGCAGATGGCCTGGCTGGCCGCGCGCGGCTATGCAACCTGGCCCGCTTCGGTCTACGTGACCGCGCTCGCGCAAGGCGATCCGCTGCCGGAGCGGCTCGTGGTGCTGACCTTCGACGACGGCTACCGCAACAACATCGAGCTCGCGCTGCCGATCCTCGAGCGGCACGGCTTCGTCGCCAGCGTGTTCCTCGTGACTGGCAACGCCGGCGCCGCACCACGCTGGCCGCAGCGCGACCTGCCGGCGATCCGCGCGCTGCTGGAGCGCGTGTATCCGCACGTCGCGGCCGCTGGCCGCGAGCGCCTGCTCGCCGACGTGCTGACCTGCCTCGACGCCGAGATCGCGAGCTTCGCCGCGTGGCGCGCCGCGTCCCGCCGCGGCTTCGAGGTGCTCTCGCACGGGCACGCACATCGTTTCCTCGACCAGTGCAGTGCCGAGGAACTCGAGGCCGACTTGCGGCTCGCGCAGACGGAGTTGCAGCGCGAAGGCCTCGCCGGGGGCGACGTCCTGGCCTGGCCCTATGGCGCGAGCGATGCGCGCGCAGCGGCAGCTGCGGCGGCGGCCGGCGTGCGGGCCGCGTTCCGCGCGGAGTTCGCATGGTCGCGCCGCCACAACCGCGACCTGATGCAGCTCAACCGCGTCCCGATCGATCCGGCCCTCGGGCTCTTCGGGTTGCGCTTCGCGCTCGGCAAGGGCTACGAGCTCTGGCAGTGGCTGCGCGCATGGAGGCGGGGGTGAAGGTCCTGCTGCTGCACTGCTACTACCAGAACCGCGGCGGGGAGGACGTCGCCTTCGAACGCGAGGCCGCGCTGCTCGAGGCGACGCCGGGCGTGTCGGTCCTGCGCTTCACGCGGCACAACGACACGCTGCGCGAACTCGGCGCCGTCGCGCGCGCGAGACTGCCGCTGACCAACGCC
The DNA here is from genome assembly GCA_964607495.1 of uncultured candidatus Brocadiaceae bacterium. Lineage (GTDB taxonomy): Bacteria > Planctomycetota > UBA1135 > UBA1135 > UBA2386 > CAZSKV01. Next base: position 5,145 of record CAZSKV010000282.1, on the reverse strand, counting down.
TACGCGCTCTCGGCCTGCCGCGAGCTCCGGACCCTCGTGCGCCGCGAGCGTCCCGACGTCGCGCATGCCCACAATCTCTGGCCCCTGCTCTCGCCGGCGGCGCTGCGGACGCTGCGGCGGGCGGGCGTGCCGACGGTGTTCACGGCGCACAACTACTACCTCTTCTGCCTGAACGGCCTCTTCTTCCGGGACGGCGCGGTGTGCACCGAGTGTTACGGCCGCTTGCCGCTGCCCGGCATCCGGCACCGTTGCTACCGCGGCTTCGCCGGCAGCGTCACGCGCGCGGCCGGCCTGGCCGTGCACCGCGCGCTGCGCACGTTCCGGCAGGTCGGCCGCGTGCTCACGCCGACCGAGTTCGCGCGGAGCTACTTCCTGCGCGCGGGGTTCGGTGAGCAGCAGGTGCTCGCGAAACCGCTCTCGGTCGAGGATCCCTGGGCGGCGGGAGGGCGAGACCTGCGGCCCTTTCCCGCGGCGCCGCACTTCGTGGTCGCGAGCCGGCTGGTGCCGGAGAAGGGCGTGCAGGTGCTGCTCCTTGCCCTGGCGCGCTGCAAGTCGGCCGCGTGCGCGACCGTGGCCGGCAGCGGACCGGCGGCGGAGTCCCTGCGCGCGCAGGCCGAGCGCCTGGGCCTCGGTGCGCGCGTGACCTTCCTCGGCCAGGTCGACCATGCGCAGCTGCGGCGCGTGATCGCGGCGGCGACCGCGGTCGTGATCCCCTCGCTCTGGTTCGAGACCTTCGGCCTGACCTCGATCGAGGCCTATGCGCTCGCGCGGCCCGTGGTCGCGAGCGACCTCGGGGCCCTGACCGAGACCGTGGTGCACGGCGAGACCGGACTGCGCGTTCCACCGGGCGATCCGGCGGCGCTCGCCGAGGCACTCGACACGCTCGCGGCCGACGCCGAGCTCTGCGAGTGGATGGGCAGCCGCGCGCGCAACCGCTACGAGGAGCGCTACACGCCGCAGAAGGACCGCGAGCGCCTGCTCGCAATCTACCGCGGCGTGGTCGCCGCTGCGCCATGAGAGGTCACTGGCCGTTCCTGCTGCTCGCCGGTCTCTACCTCGCGATCGCGCTGCCCTGGCTCGATCGGCCGGGGCTCGAGTACGACGAGGCCTACTTCGTGAACCCGGCCCTCGTGACGCTCTCGGGCGATCCGGGTGAGCCCCGCGACTTCTGCCACCAGACGATCGCCGTGGCCGGCCACACGCTGCCCTTGCGGCTCTTCGCCTATGGCGGCGCGCTCAAGGCCTGGCTCTGGGCGCCGATCTTCGGCGTGTGCGGCGTGTCGCTGCCGACGATCCGCGTGCCCGCGATCCTGCTCGGCCTGGTCGCGATCTGGCTGGTCTGGCGCGCGAGCCGTCACTGGCTCGGGCGGGGTTGGGGCACGGGCGCCGCGATGCTCTTCGCGCTCGATCCTGGGTTCCTGTGCAACGTGCGCTGCGACACCGGCCCGCTCGCGCTGGCGATGGTCTGCGGCGCGCTGGCGCTCGTGTGCCTGCAACGTGCGCTCGCGGCGCGCAGCGCTGCGTGGTGGCTCGCGCTCTCCGGCGCGATCGCGCTCGGCTTCTTCGACAAGCTGACCTTCGTCTGGACCTGCAGCGGGCTCCTGCTCGGCGCGCTCGTCGCGTTCCGCGAAGAGCTCTTCGCGCTCGCGTTCGCGGCCTGGATCGACCGGCGCCTGCGCTGGTGCGCGGCCGGCACGGCGCTGATCGGCCTGTGCTACGCGGTCTTCGGCTGGATGCTGCTGCGCGGCAGCCGCGAGCTCGTCGGCTGCGATTGGCGGGCCAAGCTCTGGACGCTCTGGCAGGGCCTCGGCGGCGAGACCCTGCTGCACGAGTTCCAGACCGGGGCCGTGCACCAGCGTCCTGGCTTCCTGCAGACGCTCTGGTACGACGCCGACCAGCTGCGCCTCTCCGTGCAGGGCCAGGTCGAGAGCGGTTGGCCGGCCTGGTTCACGCGCTGGGACCTGCTGCACGGCACGCTGCTGCCGCTGCTGCTCGGCCTCGCGCTCGCGGCGCTGCCTTTCGTGCTGCGCCGCGTGGACGCGGAGCGGCGCAAGCTCGGCGTGTTCCTCGGGCTGGCCTGCCTGACCGACTACGGCCTCCTCTACGTCGCGCAGGGCACCGGCCTGCCGCATCACTTCCCGCTCGGGTTCCCGTACCCGCAGCTGCTGCTCGTGTTCGTCGCGCGGGAGATGCCGCGCTGGCTCGGTCTGCCGGCGCTCGGGCTGCAGCTCGTGCTCTGCCTGTTCGTGAACGCGCGCACGGTCGCGACCTATGCCGCCGATGGCGGCAACGGCTCGTGGTCGGACGCGATCACGACGTTGTGCGCGAAGCTGCAGGCGCGGCCCGAAGAGCCGGTGTTCCTCGACTGGGGGATGCGGACGCAGTGGATCGCCTTCGCCGGCCGCGGCCGTCCATCCCGGGAGATCGCGGTGGACACGATCACGAACCGGCCGCACGAGGTGCCGCGCATGATCGAGCAGGCGCGCGCGCAGCTGCGCGCGCTGGTGGCCGCCCCCCAGCGCTTCGTCCTCGTGACCCTCGACCCGCGCTTCGAGTGGTATCCGAGCACGCGGATGCTGATCGAGGAGGGCGGCCGGCTCGAACCGATCGAGTCGATCCCGCAGCGCGACGGGCGGCCGCTCTTCCAGCTCTGGCGCCTGAAGTGACCCGCGCTCGCCGGCGGCGCGCGTCAACGATCCGGCCGGAACACGTCACAGAGCGCGACGATCTGCCAATTGCCGTCGATCCGGACCAGGTGGAAGGCGTCGAGCCCGGATCCCTTGCCGCCCTTGTAGGTCACGCGGAAACCGGCCCAGACCGTCGCGTGGTTGCCCTCGACCAGGACCGTCGGCGTGCCCTCGATCCACTCGCGATACTCGGGGTCGGCATTCACGAAGGCCTCGAGCCCGGCCATGAAGCTCCGCATCGGCTGGATGCGGACCTTGTCGACCTCGTGCACGCTCACCGCGCCGTCCGCGATCGCGGCGTTGGCCTGCGGCCAGCGGCGCTGCGAAACGTCGTCGAGGAAGCGCGTGCAGACCGCGACGACTTCGTCGCGTTCGGGGTACGGGGTCTGGCAGGCAGCGAGCGTGAAGAGCAGCGGGAGGATGCGGTGGGCCACGCCGGCCAGATACGCTGCCGGGACTCCCGATGCCAACCTGGCTCGTCTATTCGCTGCTGGCCGTCAACGCGCTGACCATGCTCTGCTTCGGTTGGGACAAGCTGCGCGCCCGTGCGGGCAAGCGGCGCGTTCCGGAGGCCCGCCTGCTCTGGTTGATGGCGCTGGGCGGGGTGCTCGCGGGTTGGGCCGCGATGAGCCTCTTCCGGCACAAGACCAGCAAGACCGCGTTCCGCTGGAAGGCGCTGGCCGCGAGCCTCGTGAACGGGCTCTGGGTCTGGCTCTGGCTGCGCTTTGGATAGGATCGTCGGCCCATGCGCCGCCTCCCGCTCGCGTTCGTGCTCGCCCCGTTGCTCGCCGCCCAGGCTCCGCTCGACTTCCCGAAGGGCGGCAAGATCGTGTTCCTCGGTGACTCGATCACGCACCAGGGGCAGTACGTCGAAGCGCTCGAGAACCTGTTCCTCTGTGCGTTCCCGCACTTCGAAGCGAAGTTCTTCAACGCCGGGATCGGCGGCGACCGCGTCGAGCACGCCTTGGCGCGGCTCGACGCCGAGGTGATCGACCAGAAGCCGCAGCTGGTCACGATCCTGCTCGGGATGAACGACGCCGGCTACAAGCCGCGGGACGCCAACACGCTGGCCACGTTCGAGCAGGGGCTCGACACGATCGTCAGCCGTGTCGCGAAGGAGACGAAGGCGACCGTCTGCGTGTTCGGGCCCACGTTCTTCGACGCCAAGGCGCGCAAGGACGGCAAGCTCGGCGACTACAACGACGTGCTGCTGACCTTCGAACAGGCGGCGCAGCGGGTGGCGGGGGCGCACAAGGCGAAGTTCTTCGCGCCGAACGCGCCGATGCAGCGGATCACCTCCGCGCTGCGCGAGCAGGACCCGCAGGCCACGCTCTCGCCCGACAGCGTGCACCCGGACATCGCCGGCGGCTTCGCGATCGCGAGCGCGTTCGCGGCCGAGTACTGGCGCGAAGCGCCGCCGGTCGAGATCCAGATCACGCCGAGCGCCGATGGCGGCAACCTGCACCGGGTCGAGGTGCCGCGCATCCCGGTGCCGATCCATCCGCAGGCACGCAAGGTCGCGGACGTCGAGCGTTTCGACGCGCGCTACAACCGGTTCAAGCTGCGCGGGATCGCGATCGGCAGCGGCAAGGTGCGGCTGATCGCCGACGGCAAGGATCTCGGCGTGTTCCTCGCGATCGAGCTCGCGTCGGGCATCGACGCGCTGCAGATCGCCGGCGCGCCCTGGAACGAACGTGCCGCCCGGTTCCTGCGCCTGGCCGGCGAGCGCCACCAGCTGATCTGGCACCGGATCCGCGACAAGGTCGGTGAGTGCAAGCGGATCCAGGCGCCCGCGAGCCGCGCCGAGGCCTATGCGAAGGTGCACGCGCAGCTGGCCGCGGAGTGGGAGAAGATCCGGCAGATCGAAGCGCAGATGCGCGAGCTGACCAGGCCCTTCGTGACGACGATCGAGGTCCGGCAGGAGCCGGGCTAGGAGTCTGCGTCACGGGACTCGTTCGCGCGGAACGCGCGTCTCTTCGCCCATCTTCGCGCGACCGAATCTATGCAACTCATCCAGAGTTGCCGCCGATTCGGCCGCTCGAACATGGACAAACATCCGCGCATTGCGCGCGGCGCATCCCGTGACGCAGACTCCTAGCGCAGGATCCGCGCTTCGCGATGGTCTTCGACGATCTGGGGGCAGCGGAGGGCTTTCCAGGAGGACCGCCGCCGGCGCACGCGATTCGGCGGCCGCGACCTGGCGCAGCCCGGGATGGTGATGTCGGCCAGCATGTGCTCGAACCCGTTGCTTTGCAGGAGCAGGAAGATGGTCGCCGCCGGGTCGGTATCAGCAATGGCAGACATGGCATCGGCGACGGCGGCGCGGGCGCTCAACGGGGCTCGGCGCATCAGGAAGTCGTGTGGGTAGCTGAGACACCTACGGGGTAGAGGTCGAGGCCTCCGAGATGGAACAGGATCGCGTTGCGGAACCTGTCGCGGCTGCGGAAGCCACAGGCAG
>CAZSKV010000281.1:0-1684 GCA_964607495.1 uncultured candidatus Brocadiaceae bacterium | reverse complement strand
CGAGGCGGCGCTGCTCGCGCGCGGCCGCGCGCGGGCCGAGGGGCTGCTGCTGCGCCTGTGCACGCCCGAGATCATGGCTGGGGCGCTGCTCGCATTCGTGTTCGTGATCGGCGAGCACGGCGTGCCGGAGTTCCTGACCGTCAAGGGCAAGACCTGGCACACCTATGCCGAAGGCGTGTTCGCGCGCTGGACGCGGCGCAACGTCGGGCTCGACCCGCTCGAGGTGCACGCCCCGATCATCGCCTCGCTGCCGCTCGTGCTGCTGGTGACCGTGGCGCTCGCGCTGGCGCTGCGGCTGCGCGCGCGCACGACCATGGCCGGCGACCTGCAGCCGCTGCCGATCCGGCCGCTCGGCGCATGGCGCTGGCCGGCGCTGGGCCTGCCGCTGGGCTACCTCGCGGCCGGCGTCGGCGTGCCGGTCGCCGTGATGGCGCGCTGGGCGATGGGCTCGACGCAGCGCAACGAGCCGATGTCGCTCGCCAAGTTCGGCCAACACACGCTGCTCGCGTTCGAGCAGGCTGGCGGCGACCTCACGCGCACGATCCTGCTCGGCCTCGGTGCGGCGCTGCTCGCGGTGCTGGCCGGCGTGCCGCTCGCGCGCGCGGCGGCGCGCGGCCGGCGCTGGGTCGAGCCCCTGGCGGTCCTGTCGCTGACCGTGCCCGCGGTGCTGCTCGCGATCGGTCTGATCAAGCTCTGCAACCGGCCGGCGCTCGGTGGCTTCTATGACTCGGCGGCGCTGGTCGCGTGCGCGTATGCCGCCCGCTTCCTGCCCTTCGTCGTGCTCCCGCTCGCGCAACAGGCGCGGCGCGTGCCGCGCGAGCTGCTCGAAGCCGGCAGCCTCTCGCCCCGCGCGCCGGCGATGCGCGTGCTGCGGCTCGAGCTGCCGTTGCTCGCGCCGGCGACCCTGTCGGCGGCCTGCCTCGTGTTCGTGCTCGGCCTGCGCGAGCTCGACCTCGCGGTCGTGCTGCCGGGCGGCAACGGCACCGTCGTGCGCCGCCTCTCGAACGTGGTCCACTTCGGCGGCGAGGACGTCGGCGGCGCGCTCGCGCTGCTGCTGCTCGCGGCCGCGCTCCTGGTGCCCGCGCTGGTCGTGCTCGCGACCGGCCGCCGGCTGGAGAAGCTGTCGTGAGCGCGATCCGCCTGGCCGGCCTGCAGGTCCAGCGTGGGGCGGACTTCTGCCGCGGGCCGCTCGACCTCGAGATCCAGCCGGGCACCGCAACCGCGCTGGTCGGACCCTCCGGCTCCGGCAAGACCACGCTGCTGCGCTGCATCGCCGGCCTCGAACGGCCGACCGCGGGCGCGATCTGGCTCGACGGCCAGGAGGCCAGCAGCCCGCACACGTTGCTGCCGCCGCATGCGCGCGGGATCGGCTTCGTGTTCCAGGCCGGGGCGCTCTGGCCGCATCTCTCCGCGCGCGCGCACCTCGCGTTCGTCGCGCCGGGCCGGCCGCGCAGCGCCCACGACGAGCTGCTGGCCGCGGTCGGCCTGCAGGCCAAGGCCGCGTGCAAGCCCGGCGAGCTCTCGGGGGGCGAGGGCCAGCGGCTCGCGGGCGCGCGCGCGCTCCCGCATGCGCCGAATCTGCTCCATCACGACGAGCCACAGCACGCGGTCGACGTGCACCAGCGCGACGAGCTCGCGCAGCTGGTGCGCGAACGCGCGCGCGCACCCGGGCTGACGCGCGTGC
>CAZSKV010000280.1:0-1791 GCA_964607495.1 uncultured candidatus Brocadiaceae bacterium | reverse complement strand
GCAGCTCGGGCCAGCTGAGCGCCACGACCGCCGCCAACGCGACCGGCCTGGACAACCAGCGCTGGACCGTCGTCAACTGATCCCTGGCTGACAGGGTGACACGGCGCGGGGGGCCCATGGCCCCCCGCGTTGTTTTCCGGCTCCCGCGCGGCCCGACCGTGGTGGGTGTGGTTCAGCCACGCCACCGGCCGATCCGAAAAGAGAGGCGAGCATGCTGCGCCCCGCCGAACGCCTGACCCTGCTCGCGATCCTGACCCTCGTCGGTCTCGTCCTGCGCCTGGGCTACTGGCGCGAGACCGCGGTCGTGAATCCGATCCGCGCCGACGCCGCGCAGTACGTGCAGTACGCGCGTAATCTGGTCCAGCACCAGGTCTTCAGCCTCGCGACCGAGCAGCCGGTCGTGCCCGACTCGTACCGTTCGCCGGGCTATCCGGCGTTCCTTGCGCTCGTGCTGCTGGCGGCAGGGGAGTCCGGTTTCTACGAAGCGGTGCGCCTCGTGCAGGCCCTGCTCGGGGCCCTGCTCGTGCCGCTCGCGTTCCTGCTGGCGCGGACCTGGCTGGCTCCGGGTGCTTGCCTGCTGGTCGCTGCGCTGACCGCGCTCTCGCCCCACCTGGTCGCATCCACGGGCTACGTGCTGAGCGAAGCCCTGTTCGCGCCGTTGCTGCTCACGGCCCTGGTGTGCACGCAGCGGATCGCGACGCGCCGCACGCCGTGGTCCGGCGTGCTCGCCGGGCTCGCGTTCGGGCTCGCGGCGCTCTGCAACGAGACGGCGGCGCTGCTGCCGCCGCTCCTGGCGGTGATCCACTGGCGCCGCGGGAGCGAACACAGGGCCTGGCTGGCGTTCGCGGCCACCGGCGTGCTCGTGGCCGGCGCCTGGCAGGTGCGCAACCGGTTGACGGTCGGCGAGGAGGCGCCGAGCGGCGGCGAGCGCGTGCTGGCGACGCTCTCGCACGGGACCTACCCCGACTTCTTCTTCGCGACCGAAGCGTGCCGCAAGTACCCGTACAAGGAGGACCCGGAGCAGCCGGAGTTCGGGAGTTCGCCGCAGCGCTTCGTGCAGGTGTTCGAGCAGCGCTTCGCGCAGAGCCCACTGCGCTACCTGGCCTGGTACGTGCTCGAGAAGCCCCTGCACCTGTGGGGCTGGAACATCGTCCAGGGCCAGGGCGATGTCTATGTCTACGAAGTCGGCAGGTCGCTCTACGCCGAGCAGCCGGTGGCGGGGTTCACGCGCGTGCTGATGAAGCTGTTGCATCCGCTGCTGGTCGTGGCGGCTGCTGTGGCGCTGCTGCGCCGCCGGGTCCCGATCCTGGTCGCGGCCACGCTGCTCTACTTCACCTGCATCTACACGCTCTTCCTGCCGTGTCCGCGCTACGTGACGCCGTTGCGGCCGATGCTCTTCATCGCCGGAATCTGCGGTTTCCAGGCCCTGCGCGCGGTCTGGCACGAAGTCGCGGTGGCAGCGCAGCAGTGGCGGCCGCCGGTCTCGTGCCGGGTCCGCAAAACCGGTCCCGGGCCGGGAAATACCGCCCCGGCCGCTCAAGGGGTCGGTGGGGGCGCCCGATATGGTCCAGACCGGAGCCACGTGCAGGAGAGCACGCTGTCCGGCACGTGATGCGGGCCACTTCGGTACCGCGCGGAGAGGCTGATTAGGGAGAAACTGAAATGACCAGGAAGCAGCAAGGCTTCACGCTCATCGAACTGATGATCGTGGTGGCGATCATCGCGATCATCGCGTCGATCGCGATTCCGAACCTTCTGAGCGCGCGGTTGAACGCCAACGAGTCGGCGGCG
>CAZSKV010000279.1:0-2524 GCA_964607495.1 uncultured candidatus Brocadiaceae bacterium | reverse complement strand
GTCCATTCACGCCGCGGTCAGGAAGCGCCACGCCCGCTCATGACCGCCGGCAGCGTGCGCGCAATGATCCGCAGGTCCATCGCGAGCGACCACTTGTCGATGTACTCGAGATCGAGGCGCATCCAGCGCTCGAAGTCGATGTCGTTGCGGCCGCTGACCTGCCACAGGCAGGTCAAACCCGGTCGCATGCTCATCCGCCGGCGCTGCCAGGTCTCGTAACCCGCGACCTCGTGCGGCATCAGCGGCCGCGGCCCGACCAGGCTCATGTCGCCCTTCAGGACGTTCCACAGCTGCGGCAGCTCGTCCAGGCTGAAGCGGCGCAGGAACCGGCCGACCGGCGTGATGCGCGGGTCGTCGCGCACCTTGAACACCGGACCGTTCATCTCGTTCCGCGCCAGGAGCTGCATGCGCAGTGCCTCGGCGTCCGGCAGCATCGTGCGGAACTTCCAGAACCGGAACAGCCGCCCGTTCAGACCCGCCCGCGGCTGCGAGAAGAAGACCGGTCCGCGCGAGCTCACCTTGATGGCGACTGCGATCGCGAAGAAGAGCGGGGCCAGCAGCAGGAGCCCGGCGACGGCGACCGCGACGTCCATCGCGCGCTTGAGGTAGAGTCGCACGTGGTCGTCCGGGAACGGGGTCAGGGTCAGCAACAGGTGCCCCGCCAGGTCGATCGCCTGCACGCTGCGCCACGTGCCCTGCACGAAGTCGGCGAGCACGTGCGCGCGCAGCCCGATCGTCCGGGCCATGGCCACGAGTTCCTCGACGACCTCGACGCGCGTGCGCGGCGCGGCGACCACGAGCTCGTCGATCACGTGCTGCTTCACCAGTTCGGGCAGGTCGCGGTAGTGGCCCAGCAACGGGGCGCCGAGTTCGCCGGGGCGCCGGGGCCCGTCGTCCGCGTGCAGGTGCCCGAGCACCCGCAGGCCCCAGGACGGGTTGGCAGCGATCGTCGCCGCGGTCTCGCGCGCTGCCGGCCCCGTACCGGCGATCACGACGAACCGCAGGTTGCGGCCGCGGCTACGCACGATGTGCCGGAGCTGCATCGCGAGCAGGCGCACGATCGTGAGTGCGGGCAGGAAGCAGAGCGCGAGCAGCAGGATCGCCGCGCGCGGCAGCTGCTCCGGCCACAGCAGGTAGAAGGCGCCGACCGTCAGCACGGTGCGCAGCCAGGCGGTCACGACGCGCAGCAGCACGTGGGCCACCGACAGGACGCGCAGCGAGCTGTGCAGGCCGGACAGGAAGTGCGAGAGCAGGTAGCTCGCGGCGAAGAGACCCAGGAGGCGGCCGGACGCGGGCGCGGGGTCCAGCGCACAGGCTGCTCCGAAGGCCGCTGCGAGCGCAGCGAGGTCGCCGGACAGAGTGGCCCAGATCGGCAGGTGTGGCCGGTTGCGTAGCATCGACGGTGGGCTGCAGGCTGGGGCGGGCGACGAGGAGTCTATTCCGCGCGCTGCGACCCGGAGGCTGCACGCGGCGGAGTGCTCCTGGAATCGGTGTAACGATTGTCCATGGCTTCGAGACGGGGACTGCGCGGCCTCGCTACCCTCTGCCGCCCATCGCGATGTCGTCCCCCGATCCATCTGCCGCCGACGCCCCGCTGCCGCGGGGCCTGCGCTCCCTGCTGTCCCGTACGGGGACGGTCACGGCCGGCAACCTGCTGTTCGTGTTCCTGGGATTCGTCTCGAACTGGTTGCTGGCCAGAAGCCTCGGCACATCGGGCTTCGGCACGGTGGCCCGGACGCTCGCGGCGTTCCAGATCGGTCAGGAAGTGCTCGGAAGGGGACTGACCTGGGCCCAGATCCGGATCGGCAGCCGGCCAGGGGTCGACGAAGCGGCCGTGGTCGCGACGACGCGGGCACTGCACGTGAGGGTCGGATTGGGCATGCTCGTGCCCTTCGCCGCGGTCGCGCTCTTCGCGCTGCCCTGGCTGCGCGACGCGGATCCGCGCGAAGGCTGGCTGCTGCTCGGCGCCGGCATCTCGGCCTTCTTCTCGAACTTCGTCTGGCATGCGATGACCGTGCACCAGGCACGCGAGCGCTATGCGAGCTACGCCGGCCTCACGGTCGGGAGCGCGGTGGTGCGGCTGTGCGGCTACGTGGCCCTCTGGCTCTTCGGGGTCCTGCAGGTCGCGACCGCGGTGTGCGCGCATCTCGCGACGAGTGCCCTGACTGCGTTCCTGGCGCTGCGATCGGTCGACCGGACCCTAGGCGGCCGCAGGGTCGCCGTGGACCCGGTCCTGCGCGCCGACCTGCTGACCTACGCGCAACCGCTGATCGTCGCCACGACGCTGTCGACGCTCGCGACCCAGATCGACGTGTTCCTCGTGAGCCTGTTCCGCGCCAACGAGCAGGTCGCGCACTATCGGGTCGCGGCGCTGCTGATCACGGCGCTGGAGCTCGTGATCGTCGCGGCGATCGTCGTCCTGACCCCCGAGGCGGGACGTGCGTTCACGCCGGCTGCCAGACGCCGCGCCCTGCTGCGCTCGACGTTGCTGGCCGGCGTCGTCGGTGGGCTCGCGCTCGCGACG
>CAZSKV010000278.1:0-2387 GCA_964607495.1 uncultured candidatus Brocadiaceae bacterium | reverse complement strand
GCACGCGATCCCGGAGCGACACCTTCTGCTTCGGATCACCCCCATCGAGGGCTTCGGTCCAGCACAGCATCGCGTCGCGGTGCGGTACCCAGCGCACCTGGCGCGGCCCGGCGATTACGCCGTCGATCGGCACGCCCTCTTCGGACGGCAGCTCGGCGACCTTCTTCTGCACCGTGCCACCCAGGTCCCAGACCGTGATCTCCTTCGCGAAGCCGCTCGCCGGCAGGCGATAGGAGTATGGACGCAGCAACCGGGTGACCAGCAGGTGCCTGGCGTCCGGGGAGGCATCGATCTGCGTGTAGAGGCCCGGGGCCCCGAGGCGCTCGATGCGGCCGAGATCGGGATCCACGAGCGCGATCTGCGTGGTCATGTAGTGCTCGAAGAGCGCCTGGTCGTGCTCGCTGCGCAGCAGGTCCTGGTAGGTCCGCACCGGCGCCTTGCGCCCGCGGGTCTGCTCGACATTCGGCCCGGCCGGCGCCGGCGCAGCCGCGGGCGGCGGCCCTTCATGGGCTACGAGCTGCACGAGCAGCCGATCCTGGTCGGAGAGCCAGCGCACCGGCGCGCCGAGCGTGGCGGCCACGCGCACGCCTTCGATCCGCCTGGTCTTGCCGGTCGCGACCTCGGCCAGCCAGAGTTCGATGCCGGTCGCGGTCGTGTGGGTGCACACGAAGCGGTCCCCGCGCGCGTTCCAGACCGGGGCCCCGAGATCCCCGCCCTGCGGCGTCGCGACCTTGCGCTGGCTGCCGTCGCGCGTGCTGATCAGCACGAACCCGAGCGTGCGCTCGCCGCCCTCGCGGCCCCGCGTGCTCGGGTCGATGCGCAGCCCGGCGAGGGCCAGGCTCGGGCGCGCGATCGTGGCCAGGTCCGGCAGGCCCTCGCGTTCGCTCGCGACGAGCCACTCGCGGGTCGGCGACACCGAGACTACCGGCGGCGGCGCGGCCGTGATGCAGTCGACCAGCGCCTTGGGGGGTTGCTGCCAGGTGGTCTGGGCGACGGCCGCGGCCGCCGCGAGAGCGAGCACGAGCAGGTTCCGCATGGTCGGGGTGTTGTACGGAGGGACGCGCTCCCAGGGCAATGCCCTGCGCTTCAGCGCAGGGCCCCGCCCAGGAAGAGCCCGTCAGCGACACTGCCCTCCCCCGCGAGCACGCCGTCCACGAACACCCGCAGGCGCTTGCCCAGGCGCGTGACCCCCACGCGGTGGCCACGGCAGGACACGTCCTCGAGCACGAACTCGTCGATCCCGCACTCGAGCGGGCGCACGACCAACGCGTCGTCGAAGCGCGGCACGAGGCCCGCCACGTGCCGGATGATCAGGTCGTTCCAGGTGCTGTGCATGTAGTCAGCGCAGCCCCAGTTCACCCCCGTCTCGGCGTCGCCGTACTCGCGCAGCAGCAGCCGCTGCGGGTCCCCCCCTTCGGCATGGAAGCGCGCGAACGCGCGCAAGAACGCAGCCAGGTGCTCGGCGCGCAAGGGCCCCGGGTGCTGGCTGCGCAGCGCGCGGGCGATCGTGTCGGCGATCAGCGAGTTGGCGTGCGGCCAGGTCGGTCCGTTCCACATGCAGGCCGTCGCGATCCCGCCGGGCAGCGGCCAGTGCTGGATGTGCGGCGTGTAGGCCGGCACCTGCTTGCTGCAGCTCGCGAGCGGGAACGGCGTCCAGAACTGCTCGGGATCGAGCAAGGCCGCAAACGCCCGCGCGTAGCGCGCGGCATCGGGCGCGAGGCCGAAACGGAACGGATAGAACCCGACGATCTCCTTGGCTCGCGCGAGGACGCCATCGTGCTCCCGGGCCGAGTAGAAGAACGCGTCCTCCTCGTGCCAGAGTTGCGCGAGCGCGGCCTGCTGCGTGCGTTCGGCCAGCGCTTGCATCGCGGCGGCCAGCGGCGCGTCGTCGAGCCAACGCGCGGCCTCGGCGACCGCCCGCGCATTGCCGTGGGCATACGCGGCGAACTCGGGCCGCTCGAGCCGCGCCGGCGGCTTGCGGTCGTCGTAGCCGCTGTCGAACCAGAACGCGGGCTGGAACTCCATCCCGGTCGCATAGTGGTCCCCGGGCGCCGGCAGGCCGTCCCCGTCCGGGTCGAAGACCTTGAGATCCGCCGCCGTCGCGCGCGCGAGCATCGGCAGCAGGGAACGCGCGGCCGGCTTGTCGCCGAGCACCTTGAAGGCCTCGACCGCCGCTTCCGGGATCCAGTTCTCGTAGTGCGCGCCCTGCCAGTCGATCAGCAGGTTGCGCAGCACGCCGTCGGCGTCGGCCGCCCGCGCGTGCGCATAGAGGTTGGCCAGGCAGATCTGCGGGTCGGCGAGCCAGCGCGTCTCGGCGACGATGTGCGGCGTCGAGAACGTGATCACGCGCGGATACCACGCGCCGTGGCGGCCTTCGTAGACCACGG
>CAZSKV010000277.1:0-7305 GCA_964607495.1 uncultured candidatus Brocadiaceae bacterium | reverse complement strand
CGACTTCGGCGGCCTCGATCCGCGCGCGAGCACCCTGCTCACCCCCGCGCTGCAAGCGCTCTGGGAATGGAACCCGATGCCGCGCGAGGCGCATGGGCCGCCACGGCTCTATCGGCGCTTGCGCTTTGGCAAGGAGCTCGAGGTCTTCGTGCTCGACACCCGTCAGTACCGCGATCCCAATGGCGCACCCGACACTCCCGAGCGCAAGAAGACGATGCTCGGCCGCGAGCAGCTGGCGTGGCTGCTGCACGGGATCGCCAGGACGGACGCTACGCACGTGGCGATCGCGACCAGCGTGCCGCTGACCGTGCCCACCGGCTCGCGCGAGCAGGGCCGTGACTCGTGGGCCGACCACGGTTCGGGCAAGGGCTTCGAACAGGAGCTGCTGCAGATCCTGCGCGCGCTGCACGCGGCCGGGCACATGCGGCCGCTCTTCCTGACCGCGGACGTGCACCATGCCGAAGTCGTGCGCCTGCTGCCCTTTCCGGCGGCGCCCGAGTTCACGCCGTACGAGATCGTGGTCGGCCCGATGCATGCCGGGCTCTTCGGCGCCCAGGAACTGGCGCCGACCCTGCGGCCGACGCGGCTCTTCTACTGGTCGCCGGAGGAGAACGTGCGCACGCTCGAAACCGCGTTGCACTGGTTCAACTTCGGCCTGCTGGAGGCAGAACCCACCGGCCAGCTCCGGCTCGAGATCGTCGATGGCTTCGGCAACCGCCTCTTCGCCCACGACATTGCGCCCTGAGGCCGCGCAACCCGATGTCGTAGTCTCTGCCCCGGCCGCGTCTAGGCGGCGCGACCATGGAGACCACGATGCGCAAGACCCTTCTCCCCCTCCTCGCCCCGTTGGCCCTCGCCGCGGGGTTCGCGTTCGGCCCCGGACCCGCGCCGGCACCCGTGCCCGGCCCGGGTGCGATCGCCGAGATGATCAAGCAGTACATGAAGGCCCTCGACACGGGCGACGCCCAGGCCGCGACTGCCTACGTGGTCGCCAAGGAGTGCCGGATGCCGCTGCTGCTCTACGGGTTGCACGGCGAGAAGGCCGAGGGCCACGACGGCCTGCTGGCGGCGATCCCGAAGATCGGCAAGGGCACGACCAAGCTCAGCGCGATGCACGCGGACTGCCATTCGCCGGAGCTCGGCTATGCGACCTTCGAGTACGAGCGCGAACTCGCCGACAAGACCCTCGAGCGCGCGCGGGTGACCGTGCTCGCGCAGTGGGAGAAGGAACGCCAATGGCGGTTCTTCCACTGGCATGCCTCGCCAGCGACCTCGCCGCTGCCGGCCCCGAAATTCGAGAAGTGACCGGCCGCGCGGTCCTGCCCGCAGTGGACGATCGTCAGGGTCGCCGCGCTCTGGCTGCACGAAGTCGCTGGAGCGTCCGCCCCTGTCGGTCCGGCCGCGCAAGTGGTTAGCTGACCGGGCATGAAACCGCTCGACCCCACCCAACAGCGTGTGCTCGGCGTCCTGATCGAGAAGGAGCTCTCGGTGCCCGAGAGCTACCCCCTGACCGAGAACTCGCTGCAGGCAGGCTGCAACCAGAAGAGCAACCGCGACCCGGTCACGGCGCTCGAAGTGTTCGAGATCTCCGGCACGCTGCTGGGACTCCAGGAAGAAGGCTGGGTCGGCCGCACGGATCGCGACGGCGGCCGCACGACCCGCTTCAAGCACCTGGTCGAAGCGAAGCTCGGGCTCGACAAGCGGCAGAAGGCGGTCCTGGCCGAACTCCTGCTGCGCGGGCCGCAGTCGCCGACCGAACTCAAGAACCGCGTAGGCCGCATGGGGTGCACACTCGGTGCCGAGGAGATCGAGGCGCTGCTCGGCGCGACGGCCGACAAGACCGGGCATCCACTCTGCGAGCAGCTGCCCCGGGCGCCGCGTGAACGCGATGTCCGTTGGGCGCACACGCTCGGGCCTCGTCCCGTCCAGGACCCGGACACCAGGGTGGCGGAGGACGCGAGCAGCGTGCCACAGGCCGAATCGCTGCCGGCCCGGCTCGCGGCGCTCGAGGCGCGCGTGGCGGCGCTCGAGGCACGTCTGCAGACTTGACAGCCACGGCAGGTTTGGGAACGGCGTTTGCCTTGAGTCAGATCTTCCGCCCGGCCGAACCATGAGTCTGCGTATCGAGTCCGGTCTGGGCGCTGATCAGACACCTGCCCCACGGTCATGTTGGCCTGGCCAATCCTTGTACTCCTGCTGCTCGTCCTGGCGCTCACGGCGCTGGCGCTCGGGCTCCGTCGCGCCGAAGTGCGCCGGATCGCCGCGACGCTTGCGGAGCGTGGTGAGGCGAAGGCACGCGGCAGCCATCAGGCGCGGCTCCGGCATCCGCACATCGACCTGACGCGTTGCATCGGCTGCGGCGCGTGCATCCGCGCCTGCCCCGAGGACGGCGTGCTCGACCTGGTGCACGGGCAGGCGGTGGTGGTCCACGGCGCCCGCTGCGTCGGCCACGGGCGCTGTGCGACGGCCTGTCCCGTCGCAGGCATCGCCCTGACCTTCGGCGACCTCAGCGAGCGCGCCGACCTGCCGGTCCTGAGCGAGCAGCTCGAAGCCCTGGACACGCGCGGACTCTTCGTCGCCGGAGAGGCCTCCGGTCACGCGCTCGTGGCCACCGCGATCGCCCAGGGGACGCTCGTGGCGAGGACCGTGGCCGAGCGGGTGGCTGCCGGCGAGACCCCCGCGGACCAGGACACGTTCGATCTCCTGATCGTCGGTGCCGGGCCAGCGGGCCTGGCGTGCGCACTCGCGGCCAAGGAGCGCGGCCTGACCTTCCTGATGATCGAGCAGGAACTGCTCGGCGGCACGGTCGCGAAGTACCCACGGCGCAAGCTGGTCATGACCCAGCCCGTCGAGCTGCCCCTGGTCGGCAGGCTCTCGCGCCTGAGCTACACGCGCGAGGAACTGCTCGAGCTCTGGCAGGGGATCGTGCGTGAGCACGACCTGCCGCTCGAGACCGGCACGCGCTTCATCGCGTTGACGCGCACCAAGGACGGCGCACTCGACGTCGACACCGACCGCGGTCACTACCGCGCGGTCCACGTCTGCCTCGCGATCGGATCGCGCGGCACGCCACGCAAGCTCGGTGTGCCCGGCGAGGACCTCGGCAAGGTCGGCTACAGTCTGCTCGATGCGCACGGCTACCAGGACCAGGATCTGCTGGTCGTGGGCGGCGGCGACAGCGCGATCGAGGCAGCGGTCGCGCTCGCCGAGCAGGGCACGAACCGCGTGACCCTCTCCTACAGGAAGCCGGCGTTCTTCCGCCTGAAGTCGCGCAACGAGAAGCGGCTCGCCCAGTGTGTCGAGACCGGCCAGCTGCGGGTCGTCTACGACAGCGAGGTCGAGCGGATCGACGCCGAGCAGGTCGTGCTGAAGCTCGGCCCCGAGAACGCGCGCAACCGGCGCGAGACGCTCGCCAACGAGTACGTGTTCGTGTTCGCGGGCGGCGTGCCGCCGATCGACACGCTGCAGGCCGCCGGCGTCAGCTTCGATCCGGCGCGCCGGCCGGCGCAGGCGCCGCTCCTCGACCAGGGCAGCGGTCTCTTGCGCGCGATCGTCGCGGGCCTCGCGTTCGTCGTGCTCGCGATCTGGTGGGTCGCGACGCATGCAGAGTACTACGGTCTGCCCGTGGACGCGCGGGCCGAGACCACGATGCACGGGTGGATGCGTCCTGGGGCCGGCGCCGGCCTCTTGCTCGGCGTCGCCGCGACCGTGATGGTCGTGCTGAACCTCGGTTACCTGTTCCGCCGGTCGCTGCTCGGCCGCTTCGTGCCGGGGACGCTGCGCGCCTGGATGAGCGCGCACGTCGCGACCGGGATCCTGGCACTGCTGTGCGCGCTGCTGCACGGCGGGCTCGCGCTGCGCGACAAGGTCGGCGGCCATGCCGGCTGGGCCCTGTGCGCGCTCGTGCTGACCGGTGCGATCGGGCGCTACCTCTATGCCTTCGTGCCACGCGCCGCCAACGGCAAGGAGCTCGAGCTGGACGAGGTCAAGGCCGAGCTCACGCGCCTGTCGGGCACCTTCGACGAGGAGGGACGCGGGTTCGGCGAACGCGTGCACGCCGAAGTGCAGGCCCTCGTCGACCGCTGCCGCTTCGAAGGCGGTTTCTTCGCGCGGGTGCGTGCCCTCTTGAGTGAACAGCGCGAACTGCGCACGACGCTGGCCCGGCTCGCCGCGATCGGCGCGGCCGAGGGCGTGCCGGCTCCCGAAGTGCAACGCATGCTCGCGCTCGCGCGCCGTGCCGAGCGGCTTGCGCTCGTCGCCAGCCAGCACGAGAGCGTCCGCGGCCTCCTGGGCAGCTGGCGCTACTTCCATCGTTGGATGGCCCTCGCGCTCGTGCTGCTGCTCGGCCTGCACATCTACACCGCACTGCGCTTCGGGAGCATCGAGTGGCCCTGGTCATGGCCGAGCTCCCCGGTCCCGAGTGATCTCCGATGAACAGCATCGTCAAGTTCGCGATCCCGTTCCTGACTCTCGGGGCGATCGGTGTCTACATGACGCGGGAGATCCGGCACACTTCGCCCGGGCCACTCTCGGCGGTCCATGCTCAGGTGCGGGAACTCGACGGCGATGCCGGGTGCGAGATCTGCCACGGCGACGGCTCGCGCCTGGGCCTGGCGAAGGCCTGTCTGCGCTGCCACGAAGGCGTCGCCAACGACCGCAGCCAGCACTCGGGTGTCCACGGCCGGCACGTGCGTGACCGGCTCGACGAGTGCGCGAGATGCCACCGGGAACACGCCGGGGCCAGCTTCTCCCCCACCAACGAGCGCAGCTTCCTGCTCGCGGGGATCGCCGACTGGAAGCACTTCGATCACGCCGGCCTCGACTTCCAGCTCTCGGGCAAGCACGCCGCGCTGCAGTGCAAGGCCTGCCATCGCCATGCCGACACCAAGGTGCTCGTGCCCGGCACGCACCGCTTCGCCGGCCTCACGCAGGAGTGCACGAGCTGCCATGCCGATCCCCACGAGGACCAGCTCGGCTCCGACTGCCGCTCCTGCCACGGCGAGGAGCGGCCGTTCCGCGAGGTAGCGGCCTTCATGCACGATGCGCGCTTCCCCTTGCGGCATGGGCATGCGCGGCTCGAGTGCCGCGGTTGTCACGCTCCCGGCACCAGGTCCTCGCTCGAGGTCCTGACCGACCTCCCGGCCAAGCCGCCGGTGCGCGCCTGCGCCGAGTGCCACGCCGACCCGCACGCGCCGAACGCGCAGGACCAGAAGCCGCCACTGCTGGCCGAGACCGGCGACTGCGCGCGCTGCCACGACACGAGCGCGTTCAAAGGCAAGGTCTTCGGCGTCGCCGAACACGCCGCGATCGGCGTCGAGCTCGTCGGCGCGCATGCGCAGGCGGCCTGCGCCGGCTGCCACTCCGGCGCCCGCGCAGGCAAGCTCATGCGCAAGCGCGGCTTCCTGGATGCGTGCGCAACCTGTCATGCGTCACCGCACAAGGAATCCTTCGCCGCCGACGGCTGTGTGCAGTGCCATGACGGCGGCAGCCCGGGTTTCGCGGTCGTCCACCCCGAGCCCACGCGCGCCGCGCACGCGGCGATCGGCTTCGCATTGACGGAGCCGCACGCGCAGGTCGCCTGCACGGGCTGCCACGAGGCGACGGTCCGCCCGTACGCCGAACGCCATCCCGGCCGCCAGCCAGGGGAGTGCGCGACCTGCCATGGAGATCCGCATCGCGGCCAGTTCACGAAGGGCCCGTTCGCGCTCGGCGGTTGTCTGCAGTGCCACGAGAGCAAGCACTTCAAGCCGTCGATCTTCACGCCGGCGATGCACGCCTCCTGCCGGTTCAAGCTCGAGGGCGCGCATGCCGCGACCGCGTGCAACGCCTGCCACAAGCCGTTGCCGGCCGAAGGCAAGCTGCCTGGCGTCCCGGACTTCGCGCCGGCCGCGCAGGCCTGCAGTGACTGTCACGCCGATGCGCATGCTGGAGCCTTCGGCACGGCCAGCTGCTCGAGCTGCCATGGTGTGACCGCGTTCCGGCCGCCGGTCGGGGCCTTCGACCACGCGAAGTGGACCGGCTACGTGTTGCGCGGCAAGCATGCGACCACGGCCTGCGCATCCTGCCATCCACGCCTGCCGGCGCCAGATGCGCTCGGCCGCCGCTTCGAGCGTGCCCGCACACAGTGCGCGGAGTGCCATGCCGATCCCCACGCCGGGCAGTTCGTGCGCGGCACCACGACCGACTGCGCGCGCTGCCACCTGGAGACCGGCTCGTTCCAGGACCTGCGTTTCGACCACGCCTGTGACTCGCGCTTCCACCTCGACGCGGCGCACGTGCGTCTCGCCTGCGCGGCCTGCCACAAGACCTACGACCTGCCGGGCCTCGGCCGGGTCGTGCGCTACAGGCCGCTCGGCACCGAGTGCGCCGATTGCCATGACGCGCGACGCGGGAGCGGCAAGTGAGGCGACTCCTGCCGCTGCTCCTTGCTGCGCCGCTCGCGGCCCAGGCGATGCGTGAACTGCCGGTGCAGGTGACGTTCGTCTCCGGCAAGAGCGTGTTCGTCGACCGTGGGCGCGAGTCCGGCATCGAGCCGGGCGATGCGCTGATCCTGCGTCCGGTCGGGCGGCCGACCGTCGAGGCACGGATCGCCGCGATCTCGGCCCAGAGCGCCCGCGTCGACTTCGCCATCCTGCCGCCTGGCGTCGAGATGAGCACGCCGGGCACGGTGCTGGTGCCGACCGGCCGGGGCCAGGCGCAAGAGCCGGGCACAGGCACGGGTTCGCAGCCCGCCAGCCGACCGCGACCGGTCGCGCACCCGCCGTGGACGCGGCCGCTCGATCCGAGCGCACCGGCCGACAAGCCGCTGCTGGCGCCCGCATTCGGCCGCACGCGCGCCTCGCGACCGGTCAAGCTCTCGGGCCGGGCCTACGCGAACACGTTCCACACCTGGGACCAGGCAGACGATCGCGACTCGCGCTACGCCTTCGGCGAGGTCGGCACCGACCTGACGCTCGAGAACCCGCTGCAGACCGGCGGCAAGCTGCGGTTCGCCGGCGCCCTGTCCCGCCGCGAGACCGTGGTCGAGGACGCGCCGGACCAGAGCGAGGACTTCGCGCGCCTCGAACGCCTGAGCTACACGATCGGGGGCGACCGTCGCGACGCGTGGCGCTGCGAAGCCGGCCGCTTCCTGCAGAACGAGCTGCCCGAGTTCGGCCTGCTCGATGGCGTCGAGCTCTCCTGGCAGAGCGAGGCGGCCGGCCGGTTCGGCTTCAGCTTCGGCGGCATGCCCGAGCCCGATGCCGATCTCGAGAGCGGCGACGACTTGCAGGTTGCGGTCTGGCACCGCCTGGCCTTCGGCGAGAC
>CAZSKV010000276.1:0-7956 GCA_964607495.1 uncultured candidatus Brocadiaceae bacterium | reverse complement strand
CCGCCGTCGCGGAGAAGAAGCTGCAGCAGATGGTCGACCAGGGGCTGCGCGTCCGCCTCGCCTCGCTCGGCATCACCGGGGCGCTCTACCTCGAATCGGACCTGGTCGATCCGCAGCGCTTCGAGGTGCTGCCGATCGACTTCAAGCCGCGCCTGCTGCGGATTCCGAGCACCCCGAGCGTGATCCAGCAGTTCTCGATGTCGCTCGACTCCCTGCTGGCCCGCCTCGCGCGGACCGACTTCGAGGGCCTGATCACAGAGGCGCGAAGCACGCTGACCTCGGCGAAGGAGGCGATCGCGCGCGCCGACCAGCGCCTGGGTCCGGCGCTCGCCTCGCTGCAGACCAGCGCCGACGAGGCGACCAGGACGCTGAGCCTGGCTCGCGAGGAGATCTCGCGTCTGCACCTCGACGATCGTCTGGGCGAGGTGACCAGCGTGGCCGGGGAGGCGAAGAAGACGCTGGCCGAAGTGCACCGCCTCGCGCAGACGAGCCAGAGGGTGCTCGCCGGCCTCGACCGCAGCGTCGGCAGCGAGAATCGCGACCTCGAGGCGGTCGTCGGCAACCTGCGGCAACTGACCGAGCGCCTGCTCAATCTCGCCGAGACGCTGGAACGGCATCCGTCGCTGCTCTTCTTCGGTGAAGGTCCCAAACCCCTGTTGCGCGGCAAATGAAACCGACCCTGAAGCTCCTGCCCGTGCTCGGCCTCGCACTCACGGCCTGCGTCGATCTCACGCAGCGGCCGCTCGAGAAGCAGCGCTACCTGCTCGCCGCGCCGCGGCCCGAGAGCCGGCCGGCTCCAACCAAGGGCGAGATCCTGCTGCTGCGCCCGTTCGCGGTCGCCTCGGCCTTCGCCGGCAAAGGCTTCGTGCACCGGCTCGACGCCGAGCGCTATGCGAGCGATCCGGAGCACGAACTCTTCGTCGGTCCGGGCGACGCCGTCACGATGGTCGCCGAACGCTGGCTCGAGGACGCCGGCCTGTTCCGCGCGGTCGTCCGGCCCGGTTCGCCGCTGCAACCGACGCTGCGCCTCGAGGGCGACGTGCGCGCGCTCTACCTCGACCGCACCGACCCGGCGGCGCCCGCGGCCATTGCGCACCTCTCGGTCCTGCTGCTGCGCGAGGACGGTGAGGGGCGCACGCTGCTCGGCCAGCACGAGTACCGGGCCGACGTGCAGGCCGAAGCCGCGACCGCGCCGGAGTTCGTGCGCGCGCTCGACCGCGCGCTCGCTGCCGTGATGGCGAGCCTCGAGAAGGACCTCGCGACCTGGCTCGCCGCGGCCAAACGATGACCTGGCGCGCGGTGTGCGTGTTCTGCGGCTCGGCGGCCGGCAGCCGGCCCGAGTATGCGGCCGCGGCCCGCGACTTCGGTCACGAGCTCGTGCGCCGCGGCCTCGGCCTGGTCTACGGTGGCGGCCAGGTCGGGCTCATGGGGATCGTCGCCGACGCGGTGTTGGCCGCCGGCGGGGAAGCGACCGGCGTGATCCCGCACGCGCTCGACCGACTCGAGGTCGGCCACAAGGGCCTGACCCGGCTGCACCGCGTGCACACGATGCACGAACGCAAGGCCAGGATGTGCGCGCTCAGCGATGCGTTCGTGGCCCTGCCGGGTGGCTTCGGCACGCTCGACGAACTCTGCGAGGTGCTGACCTGGCAGCAGCTCGGGATCCACAACAAGCCGGTCGGCCTGCTGGATGTCGCCGGCTACTTCGCCGGGTTCCGTGCGTTCCTCGACCAGGCGCGGCACGAAGGGTTCCTGCGCGCACAGACGCGCGCGATGCTGCTCGAAGACGACGTGCCGGCGCGCCTGCTCGACCGGATGCAGGCCTATGTGCCGCCCGACGTCCCGCGCTGGCTGCAGGCGGGTCAAGGCTGAGTCAGTCCCTGGCCTCAGCCACTGCGGCGCTTGCGCAGCGACGCCGCGGCCGCACTCGACTGCTGGCCCGACCGCCCTACGAGCCAGAAGCCGCGCCAGGCGCGAAATCGCGCGTACCACGCGTGCTCGGCGGGGCCGACGGCGTGTGGGGCATAGCGCATCCGCCACTTGAGGAGGCCGGCGAGGTCGACCTGGATCAGCTGCCGCGCGAAGAGCCAGCGGATCCACGCATGCCGGCGCAGGTCGATCGAGCTCTGGAAGTCGATCAGCCGCGGACTCCCATCGGCGGCGACCAGGATGTTGCTGCGGTGGCGCAGGTCGAGGTGCACGATCCCGCGACCATGGAGCTCGCCGATCTGCGCCGCCAGCCGCGGGAAGAACTCGGGCGCCAGCCGGTGCTCCGGGCAATGCGTGAGCGAGGGCGCCGGCAGGTACTCGAGCACCAGCGCGTCGCGGTCCAGGCGCCCGAAACACTGCGGCACGAAGTCCAGGCCGGCGAGACGCCGGTAGATGCCGGCCTCGCGCCGGATCAACCAGCGGCCGATCGTGAAGCGGAACAGCGGGTGGCAGTTGCGGACGTCCTTGATCACCAAGGAACGACCGTCGACCTCGACCTGCCAGGTGTAGGTCTTCCACCCGCGCGGGCGGAACATCGCGGTCCGGAGGGCCGTGGCCGCCGCGCGCGTGAGTCCGAGCTCGTTCACGACGTCCGGACCCAGCCGGCCACCAGGGGCATCAGCGCGAACAGGGAGAGGATCAGCAGGTCCAGGCCGAACTCGTGGTTGTCCAGGAACACGATCCTGCGCCACGGCTGCTGCACGCGTTCGGCATAGGGACGCAGCTTGGGCACGAAGTCCGGCACCGCCTCGGCATAGCGCGCGTAGGCCGGGCCGAAGTACTTCGTGAGCCGCTCACCCTCGACGCGCCGCTTCTTCGGCATGTAGTACCCAAAGAACACCAGCAGGAACGCCGGGCCGAGCACGGTCCAGAGCAGCAGGGCCGGCATCCGCGGCGAGCCGGCCGCGAGCAGCCCCCCGGCCGCGATCAGGAAGGTGCCGACGTAGAGCGGGTTCTTGACGAATGCGTACGGCCCCGAAGTCACGACCTCCTGGTTCTTGCGCAGGTGCCCGCAGGCCCACACGCGGATCGCCAACCCGGCCAGCGCCATCCCGGCGCCGATGCCAAAGGTGAGCGGCTGCGGGTCGGCGAGGGCCAGCAGCAGCAGCACTGCGACGTAGGTCAGGATCTGCCGGATCGAGAGGAGCTGCCGCATGGTGGATACGAGTCTGAAGCCCAGGCATCTTGCCGTGTTGCAGCGGTGGCGCGCAAGCACGGAAACGCGCGGAGGTCGCGCTCACTCGTAACGCACGGCTTCGGCCGGACTCTGCCGCACCGCACGCCACCCCGGCACCATGGCCGCCACCAGTCCGCAGCAGAGCGCCAGCACCGGCACCAGGCCGAAGGTCCGCCACGGGATCACAACCGGAGCCTCGAGTCCCGAGACCCGATTGAGACCGGCGACGATGAACGCCCCCAGCGGCACGGCGAGTACCAGCGCCAGGGCTGTGGCCAGGGCGGCGATCAGGCAGCCTTCGAGCAGGAACGCGCGCCGCAGCGCGCCGGGCGCCGTCCCGAGCGCGCGCAGCACTCCGAGTTCGCGCAACCGCGCGAAGGCAGCGATCGCGATCTGGTTCATGAGTCCGAGACCGGCGAGCGCCAGGATCAGCGCCAACAGGATCTCGAAGAGCACGAAGTCGCGCGTCACGTCGCGCAGGTGGTAGGCGACGATGTCCTGGCCCCACTTCGCGCGCGTGACTCCGGGTCGGACCTCGCGGACGCTCGCCAGCACCTGCTGCCAGTCGCTGCCCGGCGCCAGACGCAGCGTGATCCGGCCCACGCACGCGGCCGGCACACAGAAATCCTGACGCAGCCAGCGGGGCGCTGCCAGCGCGTAGGCGCGTTCGTCGGGGAAGAAGCCGACCGCGTCGCTGACCCGCAGCACGGTGTAGAGCACCTCGCCCTGGTCGGTCGGCACCCGCACACGCGAACCGGCCCGGACCTGGTGCAGCAGCGCGAAGCGGTGGCTGACGATCAGCACGCGGGAGTCGCGGTACTCGCGGACCGCGTCCGGGTTGTCCCGCAACGGCCCATCCGGCGCGGCGAGCCGCTCCGCGGCCATGCCGTAGAGCTCGAAACCGGGCGCGGCCTGGCCCTCGCAAAACGTCACGGCCTCCACCTCGGGCAAGGCCGCGAGCGGCTCCGCCGCCGCGCGCGTGGTCGGCGTGCCCTCGAGGAAGAGCCGGTCGAGGGTCGTGAGCCGCCCGTATTGCCGGACCTCGCCCTGCAAGGCCGCGGTCACGTGCCCGAGCGCGAGCCAGGCGAGCAGCACGACCGCGAGGCCCGAGACCGACGCCGCGAACCGGCCCGGACTGCGGTGCAGCGCCCGGTCGACCAGGAACACCGGGAGGCGCCAGACCCGCACCAGCGGCGCCAGCAGCAGGCGGCCCAGCGTCCGCACGACCACCGGAGCCGCGAGCAGGATGCCGCCGAAGAGCACCAGCAGGCCGAGCAGCTGCGCGAGCAGCGTCAGGGTCTCCCGGTCGCGCTCCGCGAGCAGCGGCGTCATCGCCAGATAGGCACCCGGCAGCACGAACACCAGCAACGCGAACAGGAACCAGTTCACGCCGCGCAGCACGTCGCGGTGGTGTTCGTCTTCGAGGCCGTGGGCGGCCAGCACGTCGAGCGGCGCGACGTGGCGCGCCTTCCACAGCGGGAACAGCGCCCCGGCGAGGGTGAACACGGCGCCGAGCACCATCGCCCACACCACCGGGAACCAAGGCACCTCGAAGCGATCGATCGGCTTGCCGACGCCGAGTGTCGTCAGGTTCTCGCGTTGCAGCAGCCACGCGAGCAGCAGGCCGAGCCCCGCTCCGAGCAGGCTGCCGAACCCGGCCAGGAACGCCGCGTCGAGCAGGAACACGCCCCCGATCGCGCGGCGCGACGCCCCGAGGCAGCGCAGCAAGCCGATCTGGCGCAAGCGTTCGACCAGCGATTGCGAGAGCGTCTGGAACACCACGAACATGCCGAGCACGAGCGCGAGGCAGCCGAGGATCTTGACGCCGTTGCGGAACGCGCGTTCGTCCGCGCCTTCGCCGAGCATCGAGGAACGGCTGTCGAGCACTGCGAACTCGGCCTCGAGGTCGCGCCGCAGCAGCTCGAGGTCGCTGCCCGGGCGGCAATCCACCTGGCAGATCGTGGTCGCGGCCGGGTCGAGCTCGGCCAGCAACGCGATCGGCGCCACGAGGACCATGCCGGCATTGCGCCGCCCCAGGCGCTCGTGCACGAGGATGCCCTTCACCGTGACGGCACGCTGGGCCACATGCCGTGACGCCGGCTGGCTCGCAGGGACGCGTTCGCCCTCCTTGCACAGATCGCTCGGTACCAGCGCCGGCAGCGCGAGCTGCAGCCGCTCCCCGACGCGCAGACCGAAGGTGGCGGCGAGTTCGGAACCGATCAGGACTTCGTGCGGCGACGAGCCCGGCACGAGGTCGGACCCTGCCGCGAGCCGGTAGTGGCCGAACACCACGGGCGGCAGCGGCGCGAGCCCGAAGAGCTGCGCCGTGCCCAGGTCGCTCGCGTCCCGGTGCATCGAGACGGTGGTGCGCTGCAGGAACCCGACCGCCTGGATCTGGTGATGGGCCTGCAGCGAAGCCTGCACGGCGTCGAGCGGCCGCCGCGTCGCGCGGGCCACGAGCTCGAGATCGACCTGGCCCTGGTCCGGGTGTTGCGCCGCCATCCGGCTCTGGATCGTGTTGTGGTCGACGACGTGGATCGCGATCACGATCGCGATCCCGAGCGCGATCCCGAGCACCGACAACGCGGTCCGCACCTTGTTCGTGCGCAGCCCGCGCAAGGCGACGAAGCTCGCGAAGCGCATGCGCTCGGGCCTAGATCCCCAGTTCCTCGAGCCGTCGGTGCACGTCGGCTGCGGTCAGCGCCGCGCCGGCCAGCGCGTGCTCCGCGGCGAGCGCCCCGTCGTTCAGGAACAGCACGCGCTGGCCGGCCGCCGCATCCCTGGGATTGTGCGTGACGAGCAGGACCGTGGCCCCGAAGCGGCCTACCACCTCGCGCAGCAGCTGCACGATCTCCTCGCCCGCCTTGGCCGAGAGGTTGCCCGTGGGTTCGTCGGCCAGCAGCAGCGCGGGACGCGTGACGAGGGCCCGGGCGATGCTCGCCCGCTGCATCTCGCCGCCGGAGAGGCGGCGCGGCAGGCGCAGGCGCAGGTCCTGCAGCGCGAGGGCCGCGAGCAGTTCGTCGATCCGCGCCCGGTGCCCGGCCGGATCCTCGCCGGCGATCAGCAACGGCAGCGCGATGTTCTCTTCGACCGTCAGGTCCGGGAGCAGGTTGAAGAACTGGAAGATGAAGCCGATCTGCTCGCGGCGGACGCGCGTGCGCGCCGCCTCGTCGACGCGCGTGAGCGACACCCCGGCCACGCGGATCTCCCCCGCGGACGGCAGGTCGAGTCCGGCGAGCAGGTGCAGCAGCGTCGACTTGCCCGAGCCCGAGGGTCCCATGATCGTCGTGAACGATCCCGGCTCCAGCGCGAACGAGATGCCGCGCAGGATCGGGATCCGGCGGCCTTCGGCTTCGCGGAAGCGATAGACGTCCTGGACTTCGAGGATCGGCGGCACGTGCTCAGTGTGATTCGCCGCCGGATGGACGCAACACGATTCCGCGCGGCAGTGCCGGCATCGCGATCAAGCCGATCAACCCGCCTGCAAGGCAGAGGCCACTCATCGCCCAGAAGGCGTAGCCGGGCTGCACCGCGTAGAGCCTGCCCGCGACGAGCATCGCCAACCCCATCCCGGCGCCGAACGAGGTGGCGGAGTACAGGCTCTGGGCGGTGGAGAGCACGCGCTCGGGGACGTGTTGTTGGATCCAGCCGACGGCGGCCAGGTGGGTCGCGCCGAAGCTGAAGGCGTGCAGGAGCTGGTTCGGCACCACCACGAAGGGGCTGTCGCAGACGGCAAAGAGCACCCAGCGCACCATCGCCCACGCCGCCCCCAGGAGCAGCAAGCCGCGGACCCCGAGCACCCTGGTCAGCGGCGAGCCGAAGCGGAAGAGCACGATCTCGCCGAGCACGCCGATCGCCCAGAGTCCGCCGGCGGCCGCCTCACCGATGCCGATCGCCCGCCAGTGGATCGTGCTGAATGCGTAGTAGGCGGCATGGCTCGCGTGCACGCACGCGATCCCGAGCAGCGCCGTCCAGAGGCCACGGGCGCTGCGCACTTCGACCGACCATGAGCGCGCGGGCCCCTGCGCCCGCTGCGCGCGCAAGTCGGGCAACCAGAACGCAGCCACGAAGGTCGTACCCAGTGCCGCCCAGAGCAACCAGAGCACCCGGCTGGCGGGCTGCCCCTGCAGCACGACTCCAGCCACCAGCGCCATCATCAGGAACGAGGCCGAGCCGAAGAGCCGGGTCTTGCCGTAGTCGGCCTGTCCCTGCCGTGCGGCCAGAAGCGTGATGCTCTCGGTCAGCGGACCCTGCGGAATGCTCACCGTCATGAACGCCGCGGTCACCAACAGCAGCGCCGTGTAGCCAGCCACCACCGCGTAGAGCAGGGAGATCAGCAGGGCCAGGCCGGCCAGGACCAGGACCAGGCGCCGGCGCGAGTCGGCGCGGTCGGCGAGGTAGGCCGCCGACGGCGACGCCAGCGTGCGGATCCAGATCCCGACCGCGATCACGTCGCCGACCTGGGCCTTGCCCAGGCCCTGGGCCTCGAGCCACAGCGGCCAGTACGGCAGCTGCACGCCCGTGATCAGGAACAGCGCGCTGTAGAACCAGCAGAGCCGCCTGGCGACCGGGGACATGCGAGAGATCATGCCAGCAGACACGCCCGGGTCCGCAGCGGACCTGCCCCCACCACCGGGCTTCCCGGCCCTTGCTACCGGCTGCACCGGCGCGCTGCGGCGCCCACCCGGCGATGCCAGCCTCAAGGGCCCTTTGCGGCGGGCCGATACTGGGGGCGCACACCGCGCGATGCCACGCCACCTCCCGATTCGACTGCCGGCCCTGCTCGGCCT
>CAZSKV010000275.1:0-5350 GCA_964607495.1 uncultured candidatus Brocadiaceae bacterium | reverse complement strand
GCTGCGCTCGGTCGTCATCGGCCGCAACAACTGGCTCTTCTTCGGCAGCGAAGAAGGCACCAGGGGTTCGCTCGTGCTGATGAGCCTCGTCCAGTCGTGCAAGGAGCTCGGCATCAGCCCGCTCGCCTACATCCGCGACGTCATGCTGCAGATCAACCAGGTCCCGGCCTCACGCGCCCACGAACTCACGCCGCGCGCCTACAAGAACAACGCCGAGGCTGCGGCTCGTGCCGTCAACGCTCGCCGCGAACTCGCCGCAGTCGTCGCCAACTTGAAGTTCGCTTTCTGACCGCCGTTCGTTCGGGGTGATGGCGGCCGCGCTGTCCAGGTGCGGTTGCCAGGACAGTTACCGCGCAGTCCACGAACGGGCTGCGCATCCGAATCGGAGGTCGATACTGATGAAGCTCCGCGATTCCGTCCTCGCCTGCTCTCTGCTCGCTGGCCTCGTGTCCGCCCAGCCGGCGAGCATCACGTACTACGGCTCGACCTGTGGTCCGCAGGCGCCGTCCGGGTCGCCGAGGATCCTCGTGGAGGGAGGACTCCCGAAGCTTGGAAACACGCTTGGCGTGTCCCAGCGCGGAGTGACCGTCCAGGTGTTCCCTGACTGCCGGTGGACTGGTGCAGAGCTTCTTGTGCTTGGAGCCTCAAGGACCCAGGCATTCGGAGTTCCGCTTCCGATTCTGGTTCCGTTTGCGCTCACGCAGGGCTACCCGTGCCTACTGTGGACGAGTAGCGACCTCATCCTGCCAGGGGTCGCACTCTCCGATGGTCGCCCCCTGACGATCCCCAACGACGCCCGCCTGCTCGGCATGCACGTGTACTTGCAGTGGTTCGTCTACTACAGAAGTGACGGGAACGGCCCGTTGTGCTTCCCGCAGTTCGAGCGCTGGATGGCGTCAGACTGCGCCGATCTGCTGATCGGGACGTAGGGCTCCTGGCGGGTACACGCCGCCGTACCGTCCACCCTGCGGCGACCGTCTTCCCGCTGCCCGGCGGCGACGAGTTCTACGCGCTCGCTGCGGACATCACCCCGGACGACCAGTGCAAGCGGGTCCATGTCCACCGCGGCGGCAGGGCACTCGACGGGCTTGACCGCCTGCACGCGCGATGGCGTCTGGCAGATCCTGCAGCCACCGGCACGCAGGGAGTCCGAGCGGGAGCGTACGACGCGGATGGCGGCTGACGCGGTGGGGTGTCCAGGTGATGGCCGCCTGCGACCCTGAGTTGGCTTGCCGCCGCCTCGAGCTCACTCCGCCGGCGGCTTCTGGCCGTCGCCCGCCTGGAGCTTCTTGAGTTCCTCGAGCGCGGCTTCGCTGCGGAGCGCGCGGTCGCGGGCGGCGCGGTCGGCGGCGAGGCGGGCCTTGTCGTTGGGGGGTGGGTCGTCGGAGTCGAGCATGGACCTGGTGTGACGCACCTGGTCCTTCGCCGCCTTGAGGCACTTCCAGAGGCTCATTGCGCATGGCGAGGAGTCGGGCAGGGGGTCCTGTGCGATGCGTTTCAGGTGCAAGAAGCCCTGGTGCATCAACACGGCGAGCACCTGGGCGAGGAGCTCGTCGCGGGCTGCGTCGTGCTCGATGCGGAATGCGCGCAGGGTGCTGCTCTCGATGTGCACGCCGCCGCAGATCCAGCGGTACGCATCGTCGCGTTCGCAGAGCTGGGCGAGCAGCCGGCAGCTGCCGACGCCCTCGCTGGCTGCATGCAGCCAGAGCGCGAGCAGGAGCGCGGGGTCGGGGTGCGGACGGGCGTGCGCGTCGGTGTGCGCGGGGATGGCGGCGTAGAAGGCCGCGAGGTCGAGCTGCTCGACGAAGTGGACGATCGCGCGGGCCTTGTGCTCGGGTGGGAGCAGCTGGTCGATCACCAACAGGCGCAGCACTGCCTGCTGGCGATGCGGGCGAGTCACGCGCGCGGCGCCCGCCGCGGACTTCGCCCCATGCTTGCCGTCGGGATCGAGAAGACCGTCACGGACCGTGGTGGGGGTGGCACTCATGATCCTGCGCTACGCGCGCAGGACGCTGGGTGGCCGGGGCCGGATAGGGGTTTTCCGCCCGATCCGCCTCAGGGCTTGTCGGGGGCGGCGCTCGAATGATCGTGCACGATCCGCAGGCCCGCGGGTGTGCGGGCGACGACCAGTGTGAACAGGCCGTGGGCCGGATCCTTGCGCTCCAGGTGGTAGGAACCGATCACCAGCGCGTGGTCGCGGCCCAGCGGCCGGATCTCGAGCAGGTCGAAGCGCAGGCGGCCCCGGGCCTCCGGGGTGGGATAACCGCGCTGGTAGGTTGCGAGCAGGTCCTCGCCGCCGCGGACCAGACCGGAGCCGCCGACGAAGGTCATCTCCCGGGTCTGCAGGTAGGTCGCGACGAAGCCTTCGAGGTCGCCGCGGTTCCAGCACTCGGTCTGCGCGGCGAGCAGGGCCTCGACTTCGGCGCGCGCGACCCCGGGCGCAGTGCAGGCGGCGAGGAGCAGCGCGAGCGGGGCGGCGGGGCGAGGGCTCAGTGGATGACCTCGATCGAGGCGAGGGTGGTGTTGGCCGGACCGCCGCTGCCGCCGAACACGACCAGCAGGCCGTCCGGGGTCACGAAGGCGCCATGGCCAGCGCGCGTGGTCTGCAGATTGGGCAATGGCGCCCAGGTCCGGCTCGCGAGCACGAAGCGGTCGACCTCGGCGAGGCTCGTCGGCGCGGTCATCGTGCCGCTCGCGCCGCCGATCACGACCACGTCGCCATTGCTGATCCTGGTGACCGTGTGCCCCGTGCGCGGGGTGCGCATGTCGGCCAGCGGCGTCCAGTTGTTCGCGATGGGATCGTAGAGGTCGGCCTTGGCGATCGCCGTGGCCTGGGTCAGGTCCGGGCCCGAGGTGGCACCGCCGGTCACGAGGAGCTTGCCGTCGGTGAGCACGATCGAGTTCAGGCTGTGGACGGCGCGCGCATTCGGCATCGCCGCCGCCGCCGCCCACGAGTTGGTCCCGTACGTGTAGAGCTGGCAGGTCTTGATCGCGCCGGTCGGGATCGGGATGCCGAAGAGCACCGTGACCTCGAAGCCACCGGAGACGAGGACCTTCCCGTTCGGCAGGGTGTCGAGCGAAGGCGCGAGCCGGCGCGAGCCGATGCTCGCCGCAGAGCTCCACAGCCCGGTCGCGGGGTTGTAGATCTCGGCGCTGCTCTGCGCATTCGCGAGCGCCTGCACCGGATCGGTCAGGATCGTCGTGCCGCCGACCACGAGCACGCGGCCGTCGGGCAGCAGGGCACCGGCATGGGCGGCGCGCGCGAGGGACATGGAGCCGGTGGGCGTGAACTTGTGCGTCGCCGGATCGTAGATCTCGGCCGTGGCGATCGCGGCGCCGGTCTGGTCGGTGCCACCGGCGAGCAGCATGCGCCCGTCCTTGAGCCCGACGGTCACGTGCAGCGCGCGCGCCGAGTTCAGCTTCGGCCCGGCCTTGACGCTCATGGTGTGGAAGTCGTAGACGTCCGAAGTGTCGAGGCCAGTCGCCCCGAGCAGGCCGCCCTGGCCGCCGCCGGCGAGGATCACATCGCCCTGGCCCGTGGAGAGCACCTTGTTGGGAAAGGTCGCCATCAACGCGCGGCCGCCGGTCAGCGGGTTCGGCGAAGCCACCGCCGTGTCCGCGGCGCCGAGCAGCACGAACACGCGGTTGCTGATCTTGTCCACGATCGTCGTGGTGCCCGGCAACGTGCAGGTCTGGAAATGCACGCCGGCGCCGGCGAGGGCCACGGCGTTGGGCACCGGCAGCGGGATCGTGCCGCTGCCGCCGCCCGTCCCGAGCACCTGCCAGACGGCGGCCGCGTCGAGGCCGACCTCGAGGTGGCGCGGGTCCGCGGGATCGATCAGCGACAGGGGCGTCGGGCCCGCGGTCGCGGAGAGCATGAACAGGAGGCTCTTGCCCGCGGGTGCGGACGCGAACGCGAGGTCGAGGCTCTTGCCGAGCGTGCCCGAGCTGGTCTTCGCGAGCACGAAGTCGTTCTGGGCGGCGAGCGGGAGCGTGAGACAGCAGAGCAGCAGGTGGGTGCGCATGGGGGAGTGGCCTTCGGTGGGGCGAGGGCCCGAGGATTGTGACAGGGGATTCAGCCGCCGGACAGGGCCTCGGCCTCGGCTGTTGCCGCGGCGTCGCCGTCATCGGCCGGTCCGCGGTCGTCGTCGCGCGTGTCCAGGTAGCCGTCGGGCAGGGAGACGCGCTGCATGCCGGTGCTCTTGCCGCGCTTGACGCGCAGGGCCTCCGCCGGAAACGGCACCTCGCGCGGCAGGGTCGCGAGGATGCGGTCGAGATCGGCCAGCGTGGCGATCTGCTGCAGCTCGTGGTGCTTGCGTGCGGCACCCGGGAAGCACTTCGTGTACCAACACGCGAAACGGCGCATGTGCAGCATCGCGACGCGTTCGCCGAAGAAGTCCAGCAGCAGGCGCGCGTGCGCGGCGACCGTGTCGCAGACCTCGCCGAGGTTCGGCGGCTGCTGCGGCTCCCGCCCGGCGAACACGTCGACGAGGTCCCGGAAGAGCCAGGGCCGGCCGAGGCAGCCGCGGCCGACGACGACGCCGTCGCAGCCGGTCTCGCGCATCATCCGCAGGGCGTCGCAGCCCTCGAACACGTCGCCGTTGCCGAGCACCGGGATGCCGGTGACCGCCTGCTTGAGCGCGGCGATCGCCTGCCAGTCCGCGTCGCCGGCGTAGAGTTGCGCGGCGGTGCGCGCGTGCAGCGCGACGGCCTTGCAGCCGACGTCGACTGCGACCCGGCCGGCGTCGAGGTAGGTCAGCAGGGAGTCGTCGATGCCCTTCCGGAACTTCACGGTGACCGGCACCGCGCCCGCGTTCTGCACGACCGCGCCGACCAGCCGGGCCATCAGCTTCGGCTTGACCGGGATCGCGGCGCCGCCGCCCTGGCCGGTCACTTTGCGCACCGGGCAGCCGAGGTTGATGTCGATGTGGTCGACGCCCCATTCCTCGGCGAGGATCTTCGCAGCCGCGCCGAGCGATTCGGCCTGCGTGCCGTAGAGCTGGATGCTCTTCGTGGTCTCCTCCTGGCCGAACGAGGCCAGGTGCAGCGTCTTGCGATGGCCGCGCACGAACGCGCGCGCGGTGATCATCTCGCTGACGTAGAGGCAGCGGTTGGAGGAGAAGCGCCGGCACAGCGTCCGGAACGGCGGGTTCGTGACGCCGGCCATAGGCGCGAGCACGACCGGCGGGTCGAGCGTCAGCGCGCCGAGCACGAGCGGCCGGAACTCGCCGGGCCGCGCGAGGGGGACGTCACGGTTGATCGCGCTGCGCATCGCAGGAAAGCAGACCGCGCCGCCCGGAGGCGGCGCGGTCGATGGTGCCCAGGATAGGACTTGAACCTACATGGGGAG
>CAZSKV010000274.1:0-5595 GCA_964607495.1 uncultured candidatus Brocadiaceae bacterium | reverse complement strand
GGGGCGGGCGCGAAGCCGTCGCCAGGGCGCGGTGGAACGCCCGGTGCCGGTTCGGAGACCCGTCCCTACGCAACCCCCCGTGGCAGCGGACTGGCAAAAAACCTGTCAGGTGCAGGTTTTTCAGCGCAGGGCGCGGCGGCTCAGGAGGCCTTCGCGCCCTCGACCTTGCGTCCGGAGATCCAGGCCTTGAGCGTGACCCGGATCTTGCGCCGGATGTCGATCAGGAAGGTCTCCATCTTGCGCGTCTCCTTCCCGATCAGCGAGTTCCAGATCGTCGAGACGAGGCGCCACGGCCGCACGCCGAACGACACCGCATAGAAGTTCAGCAGCGTCCACCAGCGCCAGCGCGTCATCTGCCGGGAGGTCAGGTGGTGCGAGTAGTTGTGCTCGTCCGTCACGTGGCCTTCGTTGGCGAAGATCGGCGTCAGCAGGAAGTCGTCGTCCAGCCGTACGCGGCCTTCCTTCTCGAGCTGGCGGAAGAGCTCGGTGTTCGGGATCGGGAAGAAGTAGCCGTAGGCCATGTCGGTGATCCCGAGCCAGGCCAGCTTGCGGGCCAGGCGCACCGTCTCGCGCAGGTCCTTGGTCGTGTCCTCCGGGAAGCCCATCACGAAGAAGGCGCTCGCGTTCAGCTTCCACTTCGCCGCCGCCTTGACCGCGCGGATCAGCGACTCCTCCTTGAGCATCTTCTTGATCCGCTTGCGCGTCTCGGCCGAGCCGGACTCGGGGGCGAAGTTCAGCGAGCGCCCGTTGGTCTTGTGCAACCACTCGGCGACCTCGTCGTCGACGACTTCGCAGCGCGTGCCCGAGGGGAGCTGCCAGGTGATCTTGCCGCAGAAGTCGCGCGTCGCGAGCTCGCGGCAGAAGTTCAGGATCCACTCCTTCTTGACGATCGCGGTAAGGTCGTGGAACGGGAAGTTGACCGCGCCATAGGTCTTGTGCCCGTGGCCGATCTCGTCGACGACGTCCTTGGGATCGCGCGCGTACCAGTGCGTGGTCCACATCCCCGGCGACGAGCAGTAGGTGCACTGGTAGGGGCAGCCGCGCGTCGCCATGATCGGCACGGTCATCCCGAAGTGGATGCCGGTCACGAGGCGCTTCTCGTCGTACGCCTTGATGTCGAACAGGTCCCAGGCCGGCCACGGCAGCTCGTCGACGTTCTTCTTGCGCTCGCGCGTCTTGATGCTCTTGGCCGGCTGGCCCGCCGCGTCGCGATACCAGATGCCGGCGATGTTCTCGTAGCCGGTGTAGCCGCTCTGCAGCGCGCCGAAGACCTCGACTGCGCCCTCCTCGCCTTCGCCGAGCACGACGAAGTCGATCGGTGCCTGCGCCATCGAGTAGGCCGGGAGGCCGTTGAAGTGCTCGCCGCCGCAGATGATCGGCTTGTCAGGGAAGCGCTGCTTGACGAGCTGGATCGTCTCGCGGACGACCGGCCACGAGAACGACCACATGTTCGTGACCGCGAACGCCTCGGCTGCAGGGTCGAGGTGCTCGACGATCTGCTTCGGCGTGAGCCCGAGCTGGGAGATCTGCGGGCGGCTGCCAGGAGTCACCTGGTCGGGCGCGAGGCCGACCGCGTCGACGACCGATACCTCGTGCCCGGCTTTGCGCAGCGCCGCGGCGACGTAGGCGAGGCCGAGCGGAAGACTCGGCCGCAACGCGGTCATCGCGTAGACGTTCAGATAAACCGGCGGATGGATCAGCTGGATCTTCAAGAGCGACTGCTTGGTGCGGGTCCGAGGTGGAAGAGCCCAGCGACCGCTGGTGCAGGGTTGGCCGCCGCTCCGGCAGGCGAGCGGCGAGTGGCCCTGGAAGCATAGCTCGGCCTGCGGCCGCCGGAAGTGCCAGGGGCGCAAGCCGCCTTGTCAGCGGGCCCGGACGAGCATCTGCCGCGGGAAGCCCTCGGCTTCGATCAGCGACCCGGCCTCGGCCAGGAACCGCATGCCGTCGACGAAGTACCCTGCCGTCGGGGCAAGGCCCGGCACACGGGCGCAGAACCAGCGGTTCAGCACGATGAGCAGCGATTCGCGCACGTACTTGGCGATGCACGAGGCCAGGGCGGTCGGGAAGGCCCGGCCTTCGCCTTCCACGGCGAAAGTGACGCGGACCTTGCCGTTGGCGTCGCTGAGCTCGTAGCACGAGGCCCGCGCGTCCTCGCTCAGGATCGCGACCCGCCGGCCCGGAACGAGCTGCGCGAGCGTGCGCTGGTAGCGCATCCGTCCGCCCGCGCGGTCGGCCACGAGGTGACCGCCCGGGGGAATCCTGGCGATCAGCCTGCCGATCACCTCCGAGTAGGCGCGCAGGTGGGTCTTCGCCTTGTTGTCGGTGTCGGCGATCCAGGCGTTGAACTCGGCGACCTCGACCGGGCGGAACACCAGCTCGTGCAGCTCGACCGAGCAGCGCTGCATCTCGCGCGCCAGCAGGTGCCCCTGCAACAACAGCTCGTCGCGCCTCGCGGTGTGCGGGATCGGCAGCGTCAGGTCGGAATACCACGGGCAGGAACGGATCCGCTCGAGGTCGGCGCCCCCGAGGGCGAGCAGTTCGGCGAGGGTCGTGGGCAGGTCCCCGTGCCGGGCGGCGAAGAAGGTCAGCACGGTCTGCTCGAGGTGCAGCAGCCCGTGCCGGCCCTGGTGGACCTTCTTGCTGTCGGCGACGCGGATCTTGGTCTTCTCCTGGCGGTGGCGCGCAACCCGCGCAGCCAGGAGCTGCCAGGGATCGGCGCCCTCGGGCCCTGCCAGCAGGGCGCCGCCGACGACCAGGGGTCCCAGAATGGGACCTAGCCCGGCTTCGTCGACGCCAGCCAGCCAGTTCACGCCGGAGCTCCGTTTCGCCGATAGAGGCTGCAACGACGCGGAGAGCCCATGGACATCTTGTTGATCGAGAAGGACCGCATGTTGCGCGACCAGGTCAAGGTCGGCCTGCAGCAGTTTCCTGAGTTCACCGTGACCTGTGGCGAAGGATACGCGGCGGTGAACGACGTGCGCCAGCGTCACTATGACTGCGTGTTCCTCGGCATCGAGGGCAACGACCGCGACCCGCTGAAGCTGCTCAAGCACCTGCGCAGCTTCGAGCGCACGATCGAGGTCGTCGTGATGACGAACCCGCGCCAGGCCAAGGATCTCGCCGGCGAGAAGAGCCGCCTGAACATCGGCTCGTTCCTGCCCACGCCGATCGAAGTCGAAGAGTTCTTCCGGCTCGTCGGCCGGATGCGGGCGCGGCGCGTCGAGATCGAAGCCGTGCGCAACAAGTAGCCGCGGCGTATCGTCCCGCGGCGTGTCCGCCGCCGAACCCGCACCCAGGCCGCCTGCTCCGCGCGCCAACCTCTACCTGGAATCCCGCTACCGCAAGCTCGTCCGCGGCCTGCCGCAGACGATCTTCTGGTGTCCGGAGTGCAAGGGCCACGGCCGGCGCCGGCAGGGCTGCGCCAAGTGCGGTGGCCGCGGCAAGCTGACGGACGATTCCGTCCAGGAGCTGATCGGCCGCGCGCTGCTGCCGGCGTTCAGGGCGCGCGAGGGCAAGTTCCACGGCGCCGGCCGCGAGGACATCGACGTGCGCATGCTCGGCCGCGGGCGGCCGTTCGTCTACGAGCTCGTCCGCGCGAAGAACTTCACGGTCGACCTCGAGGCGCTGCGGAAGAGGCTGCATGCCGAGCACGGCGCGCGCATCGAGCTCGATCCGTTCGTGGCCGTCGAACGCGGCCGCGTCGCCTACTGGAAGGAGGCGCACTTCCCGAAGGTCTATCGCGCGCTCGTGCGCACCGAGACCGCGGTGACCGAGACGCAGCTCGAGCCCCTGCGCGGGCGCACGCTGCAGATCCTGCAGCGGACGCCGCAGCGGGTCGTGCACCGGCGCGCCGATCTCGAGCGCGAGCGTGAAGTCACCGTCGTCGCGGCGAGCCCGCTCGACGGCGCCGAGCTCGAGCTCGTCGTGCGCTGCGCGCACGGCACCTACGTCAAGGAGTGGGTGAGCGGCGACGCGGGCCGGACCAAGCCCTCGCTGCCCGAGCTCCTGGGCACGCCGTGCGTGTGCGCCGAACTCGACGTGCTCGAGATCCTGGACGCCGATTCCTGACCGCCGCCGCGGGATGACCTGACGGCGCGGCGGCCACGGACGCACTTTCTGCGCGCGCGCCGGCGCGCGAAGTGCCGGTCTCGTGGGCGCGACGCAGAGGCCGCATCCGCGCCGCTGCGCTCCCGCCGGGCGCGTGGCTAGACTCTCGGCTCCTTCTGCCCCCTCGTCCGATGCATCCCGAGCCCGAAGCCGAACCGAACCAGAGCGCGATCCAAGCCGCGGTCAGCCTGCTGGCCGATCGTGATCGGCGGATCGCCGAGGCCTGCCGCCTGCGCCTGCTCGGCTGGGGCGACCTCGCGCGGCCGGCGTTGCAGCGGGCAGCGAGCGAGGCGGATCCGCGGCTGCGCACGCGCGCGCGCCAGATCCTGCGCACGCTCGACCTCGAGAACTGGCTCGCCGCGGTGCGGCGCTTCGGTGACGCGGCCCGCCGCCGTTCACGCCGCCGCCCGAGCGAGAACCGCGCCGTCTGGTCGACGCTCGAGGAAGGCGTGCTGCTCGTCGCCTCGCTGCTGCGCGCTCCGGACCGCGCGGCGCTGACCGCGTTCGTCGAGGACGCAGCGTCCAGCTTGCGCCCGCGGATCGTCGGCAGGACCCCGGCCACCGGCGCACGCCTGCTCGCGGAGCAGCTCGCACGCGGCGCCGGCCTGACCGGCGAACGGACCGACCAGTGGGACGCCGATGCGCTCTGGATCGATCGCGTCGTGGTGCGGCGGCGCGGCCAGGCGGCCGCGCTGGCGCTGCTCTACCTGCTGGTCGCGCGGCGGGCCGGGCTCGACGCCGCCGCGGTGTGCCTGCCGGAGCACTTCCTGGTCCGCGTGCACGGGCCGCGGCCGATCCTGATCGATCCCGCGCACGAGGGCCGCCTCGTGACCAAAGCCGATTGCCTGCGCTATCTGCGCGCCTCCGGGCACGGCATCCATGCGGTCTCGTACCTCGAGGATGCTTCCGATCTGCACGCCTTGGCCGTCTGTCTGCGGGCGCTGCACGGCGTGTTCGGCTATAGGGAGGATCGTGAGGTCTGCATCGCGATCGAGTCGGCGCGCACCGCGTTGCTGGCTCCTCTCTAGCCTGGCGCTCGCGTCCTGCACCGGGCTGTTCCAGGGCACGAAGCCGGCTACCACCCACTCGTACGCCAGGAAGGCCGTCGGTGAGACCCTGCTCGTGGGTGCGGCCGAGGCGGAGATCACGCCGAAGAAACCGCAGTACCTGGCCGGGTACTCGCTGGCGCGGGTCGCCGACGGCGTGCATTCGCCGCTCAAGGCGCGCGCGTGCGTGTTCGAGCTCGGCGGCGAGCGCGTCGCAGTCGTCGGCATCGACAGTCTCGGGATGCACCGCGAGGACGCCGACTGGATCAAGAGCGGGATCCCCGGCTTCGCGAACGGCAACGTGTTCCTGTGCAGCAGCCACACCCATGCCGCGCCGGACCTGATCGGGTTCTGGGGTTGGTACCTGCTGAGCTCGGGCCGGGATCGCGCCTACCTGCAGCAGGTGGGGCGCACCGAGGAAGAGTTCCGCGAGACGTTCCGC
>CAZSKV010000273.1:0-2928 GCA_964607495.1 uncultured candidatus Brocadiaceae bacterium | reverse complement strand
CGAACGGCCTGCTCGAAGCCGAGGGCATCGACTTCCTGTCCCGGCCGCGCTTCGTCGAGATCAAGGTCGAGGTGCCTCTCGACCTGAAGCGCGACGGCATGCGCAGTGCGGCCAACGCGATGCACGAGATCCTGCAGCGCGTGCACGAAGTGCGCGCGCACGAGCGCGCGCTCGCGCCCGGCTCGGTCTACTGCTACTTCACGAACTCGCCGCACTCGGAGTTCTCGCGCCCGACCGAGCCGCGGCAGGTGTTCGACGGCTACTCGAGCACCGGCAAGCCGAACTTCACCGACTTCGTGACCATGGCGATCGAGCGCAAGGACCAGGGCATCGACAAGCTGCTGGCCGGCGACGACTGGGTGCTCACGCACGTCACGATGGGCCGCGTGCTGCGCACCCAGCAGCTCGCCGAGTTCGGCAAGAGCTCGCCGGTCTACCGCGTGCTCGGTCAGGTCGATGCCGGGCTCTTCCCGCTGCTCGGCAGCGACAAGAAGGCCGCGTTCTCGTTCCAGCTGCTGCGCGGCACCACGCTCGAGGGCCGGCCGCGCCTGCGCATCCATCCGGTCGGCGCCTGTGACGTGATGGACCTCGTCGACGCCGAGGTCGCGTTGATCCTCTCCAAGTTCCAGAAGCGCCTCGACCAGGAGTCCCTGCGCCTCGCCGGCCAGCAGGCCAGCGCCGGCGCGATCAGCGAGGCGGACGAGGAGGCCTTCGTGCTGCCGCTGCTGCAGGACCTCGCGCGGCAGCTCGCCGGCAACGCGCGCCGCGCGCAGCGCCGCACCCAGCACGCCGAGGAGCGGACCGAACAGGGCCAACGGCCGACCAACAAGGCCTACGAGGACGCGAAGGCCGCGACCGATCCCGACCTGCTCTGGGACGACGTCGAGGGCACCGTGGTCGTGATCGGTCCCAAGAACCGCATCCACGTGTTCACGCCCGAAGCCAAGCACGTGACCTCGTTGGTCATGGACGGCCCCGGCGTGCACAAGCGCCGGCAGCAGGGCCGCTGGCGCAACGCCGAGCCCGAGGAGCGTGGCGGTTTCCGCATGCATCTGCGGCGGCGCCTCGACCAGCCCGAGCAGGCGGGCGCCGCAGTCGCCGCGCCGGGCGCGCCAGCTGTGCCGGCTGCCGCAGCGCCGCCGACTGCGAGCCCCGCGAATTGAGGGCGGCGTGCTTGACCATCCGGCGCGGGGCCCCTAAGGTCCCGCGCCTAGTCGGGGCGTGGCTCAGCCTGGTAGAGCGTTGCGTTCGGGACGCAAAGGTCGGAGGTTCAAATCCTCTCGCCCCGACCATTTTCTCCGGGGGGACACCCCCCTGGACCCCCCGATGTGGGGGCTTGGGAGGGGGACGGAGATGACGGGTTGGCGGCTTTCCGAGAGCGAGGGGCTGCCGCCCCTCGCGCTCCCGGCCGGAGCGGGGCTTCGCCCCGGACCCCCGGTGGGGCGGCGCAGCCCGGGTGCTCTGGCTTACTGTGCTCCCGATCGCTCACTCCGCCGGCGCCTTCTGCCCGTCGCCCGCCTGGAGCTTCTTGAGTTCCTCGAGCGCGGCTTCGCTGCGGAGTGCGCGGTCGCGGGCGGCGCGGTCGGCGGCGGGGCGGGCCTTGTCGGTGGGGGGTGGAGTGTCGGTGTCGAGCATGGATCTGGAATGGCGCACCTGGTCCTTCGCCGCCTTGAGGCACAGCCAGAGGCTCATCGCGCATGGCGAGGAGTAGGGCAGCGGGTCCGGCGCGACGCGCCTCAGGTGCACGAAGCCCTGGTGCATCAACACGGCGGGCACCTGGGCGAGGAGCTCGTCGAGGGTGGGGTCGTGCTTGCGTCGGCACCCGGCGAACCGACCTCCGCCGGCGCTCGAGCCGCTTCTCGATCTGTGCGACGGCGAGATGGGAGTACGCCAGCCACGTGAGCAGGTGCTCGACCTTGGCAGCGCCGATGCCGACCTCGAGCGATTCGACGGAGGACGGCGCCATGCGCAGACGTCGCCGCACAGAGTAGCCGCTGCCCACGGTCCGAGCAGCGGCGCGCGCCGTCGTCGACTCTGCCCGCGCTCCTATGCCTCACGCCGCCGATGGCGTTGCTGGTGCGACGAGCCGGAAATGCCCAGACGTCCCGCACCGTCTCGGCGGCGTGACGCGGCACGGCCGCCCCTGATGTTCCGGCGAGTCGCGCGCCGCACGCTGCCGTTCGCGTGAACGGCGCGGATTGAAACTCGTGAACGGATCCTGACCTTGACAATCCGACAGCATCGGATCATGACCTCGGCGAAGACTCGCCACCAACCGGTCGGTCTGCGCCGTGGTCCAGACGCAAGGCGCTGAACAGCCCATGACCCACACCCGCAGCTTCGGTGGTACGCTGCTTGCCGTCACAGCGACCGTGTTGATCTCTCCAACCACTTGCCCGGCGCAGGAACCTCCCGCCCGCACGACGCGGTGGGTTGGACCGCTGCCCGGCGGGAAGCCCGGGACGTTCCAGTACCTCGCGCAACTGCGGACGCGCTCGTTCAGCCCGGCGCAGGTCCTCACGCTCGCGCGCAGGCAGGCCGACCCGATCGTGCGCAAGGGGATGCTCGACAGCCTCGCGACGCTCGCAGCGCAGGACCAAGCAGAGGTCCATCTCGCTGTGGAGGGCATGGGCGGCACGTGGAGGGCGAGCCACTGGGCCGCGAACGTCATGCACTGCGATCTGCTCCCGCAGGACGTCGCGCGGCTCGCCGCGCATGCGCGCGTCCTGAAGGTGTGGCCGAATGAGGCACACGAGCCGTCGGACGCGCCCGGAGCTTCCGCCCCGCTCTACGACAGCGTGAAGTCCGAGAACCACAACGCGCTGGGGGCGAAGAACCCGCTGGTCGTGCCGATCAAGCAAGAGAACGCGGCAAGGATTGCGGGCAAGGACGTCACGATCGGCTTCTTCGACACCGGTCTCGACGTGG
>CAZSKV010000272.1:0-6239 GCA_964607495.1 uncultured candidatus Brocadiaceae bacterium | reverse complement strand
TCTACGACCTCGAGCACGACCCGGCCGAAGCGCACGACCTCGCAGCCGCGCGCCCGGAGCTGCTCGCCGCGATGCAGCGCCATGCAGAGAGCGCGCGCGCCGACCTCGGCGACGCGCTCACGCAGCGCGAAGGCAGCGGGCGGCGCAACCGCGAGCCGCGGCTCGTGTGTTCGTTCGGCCAGGCCGAACGGGTCTGGCCCGGGCCCGATCTCTGGGCCAATCCCTGGCGCGACTGGCGGGCCGCTGCCGGCCGCCTCGAGTGCGTGGTGAGCGGCCCGGACCGGAATGTTGCGGTGCTGCCGCTCGAGCTCGCCGAGCCCGCGGCCGGGGCGCGCCTTGCGATGCGGCTCGGGATTGCGGCGGCGCCCGGGCGCGGGGCGGATGCCTTCGCTGGTTTCTGGCTCGGGACCAGGG
The DNA here is from genome assembly GCA_964607495.1 of uncultured candidatus Brocadiaceae bacterium. Lineage (GTDB taxonomy): Bacteria > Planctomycetota > UBA1135 > UBA1135 > UBA2386 > CAZSKV01. The sequence goes on along the minus strand of CAZSKV010000272.1, from coordinate 5,825 downwards.
GCGAGGTCGACGATCCGAAGCACGTCGCGCTGCTCGGGCGCGGGCTGGCGGTCGGCCTCGGTGCCGACGGGCGACTGCGCGCGGGCGGGCACCGCGGTGCGGCGGCGATCCCGGTCGCCGATGTCGAGCTCGTCTGCGAGCTCGGGACGGATGGGGGGGTGAGCGTGCGCGCCGGCGACCAGGAACTCCGGCTCACGGCCGCAGAGGCCGGCAACCTGCGCGGTGGCATCGCGCTGGTCGCGCATCTGCCCGGGCCGGTGGTGGCTTCTGCGCCGGCCGCCTGGTTCGACGACCTGCGCGTCGAAGGCGCGGCGCTGCGCGCGCATCCGGCGCGCCGCCTCGGACCCGTGCTCTTCACGCAGCACACGCTCTCCGCCGGTGTGCTGAAGCTGAGCGCGCACCTGCCGCCGGTCCCGCCCGAACAGATCGGCGCGGTCACGCTCGAGGTCGAGCGGGACGGACGCTGGCGCGAGATCGGGAAGGCCGAAGTGGATCCCGACGCCGGCACCGCCTGCTTCCGGATCGCCGAGTGGCGAGAGACGAAGACCGTGCCCTACCGCGTGTTCGCCGCGGCACCCGATGGCGATGGCCGCCGTGTGCGCGAGGCCTTCAGCGGCTCGATCCCTGCGGACGTCGCCGGCAAGGAGTTCGTGCTCGCGGCCGTGAGCTGCTTCGGCGAGCGCGGCTATCCGTTGCCCGAGACGTCGCGCCGCCTGCTGGCCGCGGCGCCGGACCTGCTCTTCTGCGCCGGCGATCAGCTCTACGAGGGCAACGGCGGCTTCGGCGTCGCGCGCGCTCCGCTTGCCATGGCGCTCGTCGACTATCGGCAGAAGTGGGCGATGTTCGGTTGGGCGTTCCGCGAGCTGCTGCGGGTGACGCCGAGCGTCTGCCTGCCCGACGACCACGACGTGTTCCACGGCAACCTCTGGGGCGCTGGCGGCCGGGCAGCGGAGTCCCGGCCGACGCAGGCCGAGCGCCAGGACAGCGGCGGCTACACGATGCCGGCGCGCTTCGTGCGCGCGGTCGAGCGCAGCCAGACCAGCCACCTGCCCGACCCGGTCGATCCCGAGCCGGTGCTGCAGGGGATCGGCGTGCACTTCACCGAGTTGCGCTATCGCGGCGCCTCGTTCGCGATCGTCGAGGACCGCAAGTTCAAGACGGCCCCGCGCCAGGTGCTGCCCGAGGCCGACGTCTGGAACGGCTTCGCCCGCGCCCCCGGCTTCGACGCGCGCGCCGCCGCGCAGGTCGCCGGCGCCGAGCTCCTCGGTGCGCGGCAGGAGCGCTTCCTCGCGCAGTGGGCGCAGCGCGACCGCCAGCCGGCGGAGTTCCGTGCCCTGCTCTCGGCGACGCCGCTCGCGTGCGTGCAGACGCTGCCGCGTGGCGCGCGCAACGACGAGGGCGTGCCGAGCCAGCCGCTGCTCGCCCCCGGTGAATACGCGCCGGACGACCTGTTGGTCGCCGACATGGACAGCAATGCCTGGCCCCAGCGCGCGCGCGACCGGGTCGTCGAAGTGCTGCGCACCGCCGGCGCGGTGCACGTCTGCGGCGACCAGCACCTCGCCTCGGTCGTGCGCTACGGTCGCGGCGGTGCGGACGATCCCTGGGCATTCTGCGTGCCGGCGCTCAGCAACACGTGGCCGCGCCGGTTCATGCCGCAGGGCGCGGGCCCCACGGGCCTCGGCGCGTTCGCGGACGCGTTCGGCAATCCGTTCACTGTCGTCGCGCTCGCGAATCCGCGGCCGCCGGACCGGGCCGCAGGGCACGGGATCGTGCGCTTCACGGCGCCGGATGGCGTGGTGACGTTCGAGTGCTGGCCGCGGTCGGGCGGAGCGGGGCAGTATCCCGGATGGCCGGTGCGCACCCGTTAGGAGTTTGCGCCGCGGGAGGCGCCGCGGCCGAGCCGTGAATTGTCGCTCGGGTTCGATCGGGCGAAACGGCAGCAAGTTTGGATGACTTGCAGAGTTTCGCCCGGAAGAAGCCGAGCGAGAAGGCGCGGCTCCGACGCGAGCGATTCCCGTGGCGCAGACTCCTATCCCTTGCCCAGCAATCCCAACTCCGCCGCGTGCGGCCGCAGTGCGTCGATCACCACCCGGGCGTGCTCGGCGAGCGTCGTGCCGTAGATCGCGAGCGCGCGCAGCACCTCTTCGCGCTCGACCTTCGCGGCGAAGGCCTTGTCCTTGAAGCGCTTCTCGACGCTCTTCGGCTCGAGCGAAGTGATGCCGTCGGGACGCACGAGGCAGCAGGCGACCACGAAGCCGGTCAGCTCGTCGCTCGCGATCAACGCCTTGTCGAGCAGTGTCTCGTGCGGCACGTTCCACTTCGTGTAGTGCGCGGCGATCGCGTGCGCGATCTCGGCCTCGCCGAGCGCGCGCAGCTCTGCGACGATCCGCTGCGGGTGTTCGTCGGGCCACTTCTCGTAGTCCGCATCGTGCAGCATCCCGGCGGCGCCCCAGCGGTCGGCATCCGCACCGTGCTTCGCCGCGAGTGCGCGCAGCACGATCTCGACGCAGCGCGCGTGCTTGCGCAGGCTCGGCGTCTCGGTCAGCGCGAAGAGCAGGGCCTCGGCGGCGGCGCGTTGCATGGGGTCACCTGCCGCGACGCACTTCGAAACGCTTCGCCTGCGGGTCGCGCACCGGCACCCTCGCCTGCTCGAGCAGCTTCGCCTCGGCCGCCGCCGCCTTGTTCTGCTCGGCGTCGAGCTCGGCGAGATCCTTGTCGATCGCGGTCTTCTTCGCCGGGTCGCTGGTCTTCTCCTGGCGGTCGCCGAGGGTCTTGCGTCTCGCTTCGAGCATCTCGAAGTCGTGCACGACCTTGCGGTACTCGCTCGTGAACACGCCGAGCGAGGGCTTCACGTGGCCGGCGCTCGCTTTCTCGAGCAGGGTGATCAGCGGACCGATCGCGGCGCGGTAGCCGGTGAAGGACACGTCCCCGACATTCCTGCCGTTCGCGTCGAAGGCAACGAAGGTCGGCAGCCGCTTGCCGAACCTGGTGCCGAGCTCGGCATCGCCGGCGATGTCGAGGCGTGCGAAGTGGAAGCAGCGCAGCGCGACGCCGAGCTCCTCGTTGCCGAACATCACGCTCTCGAAGGTCTCTCGCTTCGGCGCTTCGGCGGCCGAGTCGAAGAGGTAGAGCAGGGCGAGCTCCTGCTTGCCCTTTGCGCCGGCGACCATGGCAACGCCCGCAAGACGGTCCTGGCCTTCGGCCGCGGCGGGGACCTTCTCGGTCACGAGGTAGCAGCTCACGCGTTCGAGGATCGCCTCGGGACGGCCGCGGCCGCCGCGCTGCGCGGGGAGGCTCGCCGTGAACAGGACGACGCAGGAGGTCAGGACAGCCAGCGACGGGAGTCGGTGCATCGGAGTCAGGGAGACGGGCCGGGGGGCAGGCTGTGGGCCGGCGATCCTACCCGAGCGCGGCTTCGCCGACCTCGACCTGCTGGTCGTAGGTGGTGTTCCGCCGCACCGGCACGTAGCCCGCGGCGCGGATCAGGTGCACGAGCTCGGCCTCCGAGAGGCGCATCGGCGCCACGGTGCCGGCGTCGTGCGTGATCTTCTCCTCGGTCACCGTGCCGTCGATGTCGTTGGCGCCGAAGCTCAGCGCGATCTGCGCCGAGGCCGGGGTCAGCATGATCCAGTAGGCCTTGATCGTGTGGAAGTTGTCGAGCATCAACCGCGCGACCGCGATGTTGCGCAGGTCGCTCCAGCCGGTGGTCACGTGGCCGTAGTGCTCGAGGTCGGTGTGGTAGGGCCAGAAGGCGAGCGGGATGAAGGCCATGAACCCGCCGCACTCGTCCTGCAGCTCGCGCAGGCGCACGAGGTGGGTGACGCGCTCGGGCGTGCGCTCGATGTGCCCGTAGAGCATCGTCGCGTTCATCTTCAGGCCGTGCCGCTGCACCTTGCGCGCGGTCGCGAGCCACTCGTCGGGGCTGATCTTCTCGCGGAACACGGCCTTGTGCACGCGGTCGACGAGCACCTCGGCGCCGCCGCCCGGGCACGAGCCGAGACCCGCGGCCTTCAGCTCGGCGAAGACCGTGTCCTCGCTCTTGCCGGCGATCTTCAGGATGTGGTCGATCTCGACCATCGTGAACGCCTTCACGTGGATCGCCGGGCGCGCGCGCTTGGCCGCGCGCACGACGTCGAGGTAGTACTCGTAGGGCATCCGCGGGTGGATGCCGGCGACCATGTGCACCTCGTCGACCGGCTCGTGCAGGTGCGCGCGCACCTGCTCCTCGACGATCGCGGGCGTCATCAGGTAGCCGCGCGGTTCGTCCTCCTTGGCCGCGAACGCGCAGAACTTGCACGAGTACTGGCAGATGTTCGTGTAGTTGACGTGCTGGTTGACGTTGAAGAACACCTTCCGGCCGTGGCGGCGAGTGCGCACGCGGTGCGCGAGCAGGCCGACCGCGGCCAGGTCCGGATGCTCGTAGAGCAGCAGTCCGTCGTCGGCCGAGAGGCGCTCGCCGGCGTCGACCTTCTGCCGGATCGCATCCAGGCCGGCGGCGGCGAGCAGGCGGTCGGCGAGGGGCTTGTCGAGCCTCTGGTGGCCGGTGGTCATGCGCTCGCCTCCGAGGTCACGGCCTTCTGCTGCGGCGGGCGGCCGAAGCGGTCGGTCGCGGGTGTCGCCAGGGGCTCGTAGAGCATGTTGCGCCGCTGCGGCACGTAGCCGGCGTCCTTGATGTGGCGCTCGATCTCGGCGACGGTCGTCAGGTGGTGGCAGCCGGCCGAGGAGACCACGTTCTCCTCGAGCATCGCCGAGCCGAAGTCGTCGGCGCCGAGCGCCAACCCGTCCTGGCAGATCTTCATGCCCTGGGTCACGTAGCTCGCCTGCAGGTGCTGCACGTTCTGCAGGTAGATGCGCGCGAACGCGAGCATGCGCAGGTACTCGGCGGCCGTCGCCTTGTGCGGGACCTGCGCCGCGAGCGCCGTGTTCTCTGGCTGATAGGTCCACGGGATGAACGCGGTGAACACGCCGCACTCCTCCTGCAGCTCGCGGATGCGCGTGAGGTGCTCGATCCGCTCGGCCTCGGTCTCGACGTGGCCGAACATCATCGTCGCCGTGCCGCGCATGCCCACCGCCGCGACCTGGCGCATCACCTCGAGCCATTGCGCGGTGGTGGCCTTCTTCGGCGCGATGAGCTGGCGCACGCGGTCGACCAGGATCTCGGCGCCACCACCGGGTAGCGAGGCGAGACCGGCCGCATGCAGCTCTTCGAGCACCGAGCGCACCGGGCGCTTCGCGAGGTGCGCGAGGTGCGTGATCTCGGGCGGGCTCATCCCGTGGATCCAGATCTGTGGGTAGCGCTGCTTGATGTCGGCGAAGAGCCGCGCGAACCACTCGGTCCTGAGCGTCGGATGGTGGCCGCCCTGCAGCAGCAGCTGGGAGCCGCCAGCTTGCAGCAGCTCCTCGATCTTCTGGTAGATCACCTCGCGCGGCAGCACGTAGGCCTCCGGATCGCCCGGCGCGCGGTAGAACGCGCAGAACCCGCAGTCGGTCACGCAGACGTTGGTCGGGTTCAGGTTGCGGTCGATGATGTAGGTCACGCGCTTGCCCGGGTTCAGGCGCTGGCGGACCGCGTGGGCCAGCACGCCGAGCGAGGGCAGGTCGAGTTCGCGGTAGAGCGCGAGGCCTTCGGTCGGCGTCAGCGGCTGGCCGGCGAGGGCGCGTTCGGCGGCGGGGTACATCGGGGGGGAAGAGGATAAGCCGGGCAGGGACCGGGAACGAATCCCCATAGAAAAGTACGCGGTACTCTCTAACGGTTGTCGGGCAGAGGCGGCGCGTCGGCGGGCACGTTCATCGCCTTGCGCACGGTCGCGACGTACTCGCGGTGC
>CAZSKV010000271.1:0-9985 GCA_964607495.1 uncultured candidatus Brocadiaceae bacterium | reverse complement strand
CGATCCTGCCGCGCGAGATCCGGCCGGTCACCGACAGCGGGCTCGAGCTCCTGCTGCCGCTGCCGCAGGGAGCCGGCGCGCGGCCGCTGCTCGACGGCACGTATGTGCTGCAATTGCGCGACCGCTGCGGCAACGTGGGCGCCGAGTTCAAGGAGACGTTCACGTTCCGCAGCGAGGACATCCAGAGCGAGTTCTCGCCGCGCGAGCGCGAGGGCCTCGGCCGCGTCGTCGTGCAGGCGGACGGGTTGACCACGGATGGGCGTCCGGTGGCGCTCGCGTTCCGCTGCAACAGTCTTTATTCGCTGCAGTCGGCGCAGCTCCGGGTGGGGACCGAGCCCGGGGGCAGCGCGGTCACGCCCGGGCCGCGGTGGCAGGTCGCAGGGCCCGGTGCCGCCGAGATCGAGCTGCCGGAGCTGGCGGCTGGTGTCTACCGGCTCGAAGTGACGCTCGCCGGCACTCCGCACGGGGCCACGCGCGAGATCGCGACGCCGGTGCGCGCGTTGCCAGTGCCGCCGACCCTGGACCTTCCGGCGACGGCCGGGATGCGCTTCGTCAACGAGCTGGTCGATGCGGGAGTCCTGCGCAGCACCGGGGCCGGCGTCGCCCAGGGACCGGCCTGGGGCCTCGACCCGCCGGACCATCGCCTCGTGCGCGGCCGCTTCCTCTTCGGCGGCAGCAGCCTCGTCGCGATCCCGCTCGGCCCCTCCCGGGTCGAGGGTGGGCTGCTGCCCGAGCTCGAGTTGCGGCCGGGCAGCAACCGTCTGGCGGCCGAGTTGGTCGACCTCTTTGAGCGGCCCCTGCAGGTGCGCGTGGGCGGGCGACCGGCCGAACGGCTGTCGCCGGGGAGCGCAACCTTGCTGCTGGCCACGTTCCACCACGACCCGCGCCCACCGATGACCCTGGAGCCTGCGGTGCGGATCGAGTACGGCAAACCCGCCGGCCTCACGCTCGTGACGGCGCTGCCGTTCCAGGCCGAACGGGATCGGCAGCGGATCGAGCTCGTGTTCGACAGCATTCCGTTGCCGCCGACGCAGATCCTGGCGCGCGCAACCGGAGTGCAGCTCGAGTTCACGTTGCCCTTCGAACGGCTGATCGCAGCGACCGGGCTCGGCCGGCACCTGCCCGGGGAGTATGCGGCCGGACTCGAGGGCCGGTTCGCGGCGCGGTTGCGCACGCCGGCAGGCGAATGGCAGCTCGAAGTGCCCGTGCGCACGGCGCGCAGTGTGCTGGGCAAGGTCAGGTTCGGGGATCTCGCCCCGGCCGACCGCAATCTGGCGCCGGCTCTGCGCCGTCTGACCCTCGTGCCGGTGCCGCGCCCGTTGGCCGGGAATCCCTGGCCCGAGCCGGTGCCGGCGGGACGCCCGGAGCGCGCGCGGTACCGTCTCGCGCCGCCGCTCGAGGTGCGCAACCTGGATGACTGTTATCTACAGCAGAGCGAGATGACCGTCGCCGAGTACGAGGCGCTGGTCGCCGCCTTCCTCGCGCTGCCGCCGGCGGCAAGACCACTCGCCGCGCAGCTGCAGCACGCAGGCGATCCCCTCGGTGAGGCCAGGCTGACGCGGGAGGGCTTTGCATGGCGCGGCCTGGCCGCCGCGCCGCAGCCCACCGAGCCCGTGCGTGGCATCGACTACTTCCAGGCCTATGCCCTGGCGCGGGTGGCCGGGGCCCTGTGCGGCGATCCGAACCTGTTCCGCCTGCCGCTCGGCGTCGAACTCGAGCGCGCGGCGTTGGCGGCTTTGCCGGCGCCGGCTTCGCTGCCGCTCGCGGACCGGGCGATGACGGAGCTCGGGGACGAGGTGTTCGGACTGCATGGTGGGGTCCGCGAGTGGGTCGCGGACCTGCCTTGTCTGGCGACGGCCAGCACCGCCGGCCAGTTGCTCGAGTGGCTCGGGGATGCAGACCGGCACCTCGAGCGTATCGCGCAGCTCGCCGCGGGCGCGCTGCAGCTCCAGGGGCTCGTGCCGGAGCTGTTGCAGAACGGCGTCGTGCGCGGGCAGCCGGCGGGCGACGCCGCCGGACTGCCGGCGGTGGGGGTGCTGGGCACGCTGCACCTGCGCCGCGACGGCATGGGTCTGCTGCCCGGGGAGGTCGACCCGCGCCTGGGCGGGATCGGCATGCGGCTGGCCGGCGGCGCGGTGTTCGTGCGGCAGGTGAGGCCACGATGAGGCAGCAGTCGCCCGTGGTGCTGGGGCTGTTGCTGCTCGGCGCCTGCCGCAGCACGACGCTCTCGGAGCTGTCCCGTCTGGCGGAGACGCCACCGCTGCCCTACTCGGTGCTGGTCAGTGGCGGCGCCTTCGTGAGCGGCGAAACCCTGCCGCCCGACGCGCCGGTGCTCGCCCGGACCTGGGCCACGGTGCCCGACGGCATGGAGTGCTTTCCGCTGCAGACGGTCGGCGACGCGTTGCGCCAGGGCCGCGTGTTCGAGCGGGTGGCGATCGATCCGGGAGCACCCGCGCTGCGCCAGCGTGCGACCGGACAGCCCGAGGTGTTCCCGGTCGACGACCAGGAGTTGCAGCAGCTCCTGCGCACGGCGCGGGTCGAGGGCCACGACCTGCTGCTCGTCGTCGATCGTCTGCGGGACGGGCCGATCGAGGAGCAGGGCGTCAACGGCCAGTGGCCGCTGACCACCGCGGCGTGGCTGCTGGTCGCGCTCGGCATGTTCGTCTCGGATCACACCTACGAATCCCGCGCGCTCTTGCGCTTGTCGCTGCGCGATCTGCAGACGGGCCACGTGGTCTACGAGGTGCCGGTGACCGGTGGCGCGGTCGACCTCTCGCTCTGGGAACGCGGTTCGTTCCTCGGCCTGGCGACGTCGATCCTGATCCCGCCGTTCCTGGTCGGTGACCATGCGGAGAACGTGGCGCACGAGGTGCGGGAGATCTTCGGCCGGCGCCTGCTCGTGTCGGTTGCGCGCCAGCTCAAGTCCTTCGAGCTGCAGCAGCTGCTCAAGGAACGCACGCCAGCAGTCTGTGCGCTGCGCCGCGACGGCAACGCGACGCTGCTCCAGATCGAGGCCAAGGAAGTCCTCGGCCTCGTGCGCCTGCGCCTCGACGACCAGCCGGTTGGGAGCGAGGAAGTCCGCGCCTTCGAAGGCCAGTTGCTGGGCTCGCTGCGCCAGGATGCCGGGAGCTTCCACTACGTGGCGCCGCTGCCGGTCCTGCACGGCGGCTCGCGGCTGCAGGTGCTGCTGCAGACCGTGACCGGCCGCACGACCTCGGTGACCTTGGCGCTCGGGGGTGGCACGTGAGGATCGGCAAGGACCTGCAGGTCGGAGCTGCGACCCACACCGGACGGGTGCGCAATGGCAACGAGGACGACTACCTGATCCTGGAACCGGCGGCGACCGCAGTGCGCCAGACCGCCGGGCGCTGGTTCCTGCTGGCCGACGGCATGGGTGGGATGAGTGGCGGTGCCGAGGCCAGCCGTATCGCCGTGCGCCGCTGCGGCGAACACGTGCTCGGCGCCGCGATCGAGCAGCCGCCGGCCGAGCGCCTGCGCCGGGGCTTCGCGGCCGCGGCCGCGGGGATACGGACCGCGAGCCGCAGCACGCCCGGTCTGCGCGAGATGGGCACGACGCTCCTGGTGCTGAACGTGGTCGGCGCCAGGGCGCACCTCGCGCATCTCGGCGACAGCCGGGCCTACCTGCTGCGCGAGGGCAAGCTCACGCAGTTGACCGCGGACCACGCGCAGCGCGCAGAGTCGCGCCAGCTGCTGCGCTGCATCGGGGGCGGCCGCGACGCCGGGGATCCGGACGTGAACAGCATCGAGTTGCAGCGCGACGACGTGTTGCTGCTCGCGACGGACGGACTCTGGGACACGGTGCCGCCGGCCGAGCTGCAAGAGGCGCTGCGGCTGCCACCGCAGTTGGCCGCCGAGCGGCTGATCGAGCGCGCGAACGCGCGTGGCGGACCGGACAACGCCACGGCGCTGGTCGTGCGCGTGGTCACGCTCGAGGCCGGCGACGCGGCAACGGTCGCGGTCGACATGCCGCAGGCCGAGACTGCGCTCGTGCCCGCGTTCCGCGAGGCCAACCGGCGCCTGGTTGCGGCGCGGTGGCCGTGGCTGCTGACCGCGGCCGGCCTCGGTGCGAGCGCGGCCGGGCTCGCGAAGCTGTTCTTCGACCTCGATCTGGTGGCGCTGGCAGGGGGGTGGTGAGGCCAGGAGCAGCAGCGGCTTGCCGGCGATCCGCGCAGCCGCCACGATGCGCGGGCGCCCTCGCCGCCCCCCCGGCAGACTGGGCCCCGGAATCCCTGACCAATGCCCAAGAAACTGCAGCGCAAGGTGGCCGTGGCGCGGCCGCAGGTGGTTGCCGGCGACCAGCCGCCAGCCGCCAAGGAAGCCCGCGCCCCACTCTTCGCGAGCCGGAGGGTCACACCCCGGCTCCTGTCCGAGTTCACCAGCCAGCTCGCTGTGCTGCTGGACGCCGGGATCCCGATCACGAAGTGCCTGCGGATCCTCGAGGGGCAGACGCCACAAGGGGCGCTCAAGCGCATCCTGGTGCAGGTCGTCGACGACGTCGAGGCCGGCACGGCCCTGTCGGAGGCGCTCGGCAAGCACGGCGCGACGTTCGATCGCCTCTACACCAACATGGTGCTGGCCGGCGAGAAGGGCGGCGTGCAGGAGGAGATCCTGAACCGGCTCGCGGGCTTCATGGAGAAGTCCGAGTCGATCAAGAGCCGGGTCAAGGGTGCGCTCGCCTACCCGATCGCCGTGCTCTCGGTTGCGCTCGTCGTGCTTGCGCTGGTGTTCATCTTCGTGATCCCGAAGTTCAAGGAGATCTTCAAGCAGCAGTTCCCGAAGGGCGAAGGGATGCCGGCGATCACCGAGTTCGTGATCGCGGTCGGCGACCACCTGAGTGCGTACTGGTGGGTCTACGTCGCGGCGGTCGTCGGGCTCGTGGTCCTGAACGGCGTGCTGCTGCGCAAGGTGCCCGCCTACCGCCGGCTCTGGGACGGGGCGATGCTGCGCCTGCCGGTGTTCGGGCTGCTGGTGAACAAGACGCTCGTCGCGCGCTTCACGCGCACCTTCGGCACGTTGATCCAGTCGGGCGTGCCGCATCTCGAGGCGCTCGAGATCGTCGAGGGCGCGGTGCCGAACGTGCACGTGTCGGGCGCCGTGCGCAAGATCCACGGCAGCATCCGCGAGGGCGCGGGCATCGCGGTGCCGATGGGGGAGAGCGGCATCTTCGACGACATCGTCGTCAACATGATCGACGTCGGCGAGCAGACCGGTGAGCTCGACCGCATGCTCAACAAGATCGCCGATCGCTACGAGACGGACGTCGACCGGACGATCGACGTCACGTTCAAGGTGATCGAGCCGATCCTGCTCGTGTTCCTGGCCGTGATCGTCGGCGTGATCGTGTTCGCGCTCTTCATGCCGCTGCTCAAGCTCATGGAGTCGATCCGCTGATGTCGTTGCGGGGTCGGCTCCTGCTGGTGCTGATCCTGTTGAACGTCGGAGTGCTCGCGGTCCTGCAGGCCGCGTCGTGGTCGTTGCAGCGCCGCTGGCTCGACGACTACCAGGAGGTCTACCAGGGGGTGTTCCAGGACGTGCTGCGGCATGCCTACGCCCCCGGTCCGGTTGCGGGCGCGCAGCGCGTGCGCCGCATCCTGTCGACCGACCTGCGCTCGATGTTCCGCGACGTGCTGATCACCAACGGCGCCGTCGCCACGCAGCCCGGCCACGTGCACCTGAACCCGCTCGGCAGCGCGCGCCGCGATCCGCTGCACTTCGATCTGCGGGGCGTGCTGGCGGGCATCGAGACCGCGATCCGGGATCGCCGCGTGGTGCCGAGCGAGGGCGGCTTCTGCGTGCCGATCGTTGCGGGCAGCGAAGTCGCCGGTGGTGCCTGGTACACGCCCTTCGTGCCGGCCCTGCCCGCGCTGCCCTACTGGATGTTCGCGGTGCCGGTCGCGGTGTCGGTGTTGCTCTTCGGCGTGCTGGCGTTCTGGTCGATCGGCAGGGCGATGGCGCGGCCGATGCTGCTCGTCGGTTCCGCGGCCCAGCGTGTCGGTCAGGGGGAGCACGGCGTGCGCGTGCCGCGCCTGGCCGGCGCGACGGAGCTCGATCCGCTGGTCGACACCTTCAACGTGATGGCCGAGAAGGTCGAGCGCCACACCGAGGAGCTCGCGCGTGAGGTCCGGCGCGCGACCGAGGAAGCGCGGCGCAAGGAGCAGGCGATGGTCGTCTCCGGCCGGCTCGCAGCGATGGGAACCCTGGCCGCCGGCATCGCGCACGAGATCAACAACCCGCTCGGCGGGATGCTGAACGCCGTCCATCGCCTGCAGCAGTCGCCCGGGCTGACCGAGCGCGAGAAGTCCTACCTGGAACTCGTGCAGGAAGGTCTCGAGCGCGTCCGCGGCACCACGCGCAAGGTGCTCGACTTCTCGCCGCGGCAGATCCAGGCGATGCCGTTCCAGCTCGCCGAAGCGGTGCAGGGTGCGCGCTCGCTCGTCGAGCATCGTCTCGCCGTGGCCGGCGTCGCCCTGCAGGTCGAGCTGCCGGCCGGACTGCCGGCGCTCTTCGGCGACCGGCACGAGATCCAGCAGGTCCTGTTGAACGTGTTCCTGAACTCGCTCGACGTGCTCGAGGGCCAGCCGGAACCGCGCACGATCCGGCTGCGGGCGGCCGCGGCCCAGGGCTTCCTCGAGGTCTGGATCGAGGACAACGGTCCGGGCTGCACGAAAGAGACCCTGGCCCGGGTGCTGGACCCGTTCTTTTCCGACAAGGGGCGCCCGGACGCGACCGGGCTCGGCCTGGTCATCAGCTATTCGATCGTGCGCAACCACGGGGGCGACCTGACCGTCGACTCCGCGCCCGGACGGGGGTTTTGCGTGCATCTGCGGCTGCCGGTGCAGGGCCCCGCCTGATGCTCCTGCCGCGATCGTGCGGGCAGGGGCGAACCGGGCTTCCGCGCGGCCCGCTGCGGCATGCTATATTTCTCCGCCTCTTCGTCCGACCCACAGCGGGTCGGCAGCGTTGCGTAGCCCAAGCATGACTCCCCGACTGGTTCCCACCCTGCTCCTCGCCGCGCTCGTGGCGGGTGCGTTCGTCGCTGGCCAGGCCTCCGTTCGGGACGGAGCGGCCGCGCTGCTCTCCGCCCAGGGTGGCCGTGGCCCCGATCCCAAGGATCCGAAGAAGGGGGTGACCCCTGCGACCACGACGCCGCCCAAGAGCAAGGAACCACTGCTGCTCGATGGTGGCGGTGGCAACGGCGCTGCGGCGAACGGCTTCATCGCCGTGACCGGCAGCTACGGGGTCGGCACCTCGGTGCTCTACGTGCTCGACACCAACACGAAGCAGATCGCGGTCTACGAAGCGCGCGGCGGCAGCCCAGGCAGCCGCCGGCTCTACTTCGTCGGCGCGCGCCGCATCGACCTCGATCTTCAGCTCGTCGGCTACAACGACGAGTCGGATCCTGAGGTACAGTACGATTCCCTGAAGCGACGGTTCGACTCCGGCAGAGCGGAGGCGGCCGAAGCCATCGCCCCCAAGGAAAAGCCGCCCGCAGAAACGAGCGGCAAGTGAAACCCCTGACCGACTTTCGTCCCCAATCCCTCGGCTCCCCGCGAGCCTCGCACATCTGGAGGTCTGTTCCCCGTGTCTGAGAACAAGGAAGACTTTGTTTCGTTCGAGAAGGCCCTGCAAGACCTCAAGCTGCAGAGCGAAGAGCTGAAGAAGCTCGTCTCCGAGGGCGACATCCGCGCCTACCGGGACGGCTCGTCGATGAAGTTCAAGCGGGAGGACGTCGAGGCGCTGGTCGCCAAGAAGTCCGGCGAGGGCGAACTCGTGTTCGCCGACACCCTCGAGGACGACACTGGGATGGTCACGGAGGAGCTCAGCGACGAGGACACCCTCCTGGCCGAGGAGCCGGTCGAAGCCAAGGCCGCGATCCCGGCGAAGGGCGCTGGCGGGGCGATCCAGAAGTCCAGCCGTCGCGCGCTGATCGAGGGCCCTTCCGACAGCCAGGCCGAACCCAAGTGGGTGGCGGTGGTCGGGATCCTCTGCAGCGCCGTGATGATCTACGGCTTCATGGTCCTGTACAACATCTCGACCGAAGAGCTGCCGGCTGGTCTGACCAGCATGTTCGCGCCGAAGTGACCCGGCGGGGACGTACCCACGCTCGTGCCGGGCGCGCGTCGCCCGGCTGCGCGCCAGGCTTCCAGCGCCTTCGCGGGACGAAGTTCTTCTCTTCGCCGCCGCGGCTCGGTACACACTGCAGCCGGTTCTGACCACGGGCTCGCCGCCAAGGCTCGGCGCGGGTTCGCGGGCGGTCTACCGACACTGATACCGAACACCTTTGCCCAAGCTGGAGGGGACCATGTCTCGATGTTTCGTCCTGATCGCCGCCGGCGCCCTGCTCGCGGCGCTGCCATCTTGCGTCTCGACCGACGAGTACAACCGTTCACGCACGGCGAACTCGGCGCTGCAGAAGGAGCTCGATGACCTCAAGGGTTATCAGCGCAACCTCTCGGCCGAGAACGACCGCCTGCGCAAGCAGGTCGACGACCTGCGCGCCACCGCGCGCGACGCCGACGCCGTCAAGAAGCAGAAGTCCGAACTCGAGCAGCTGCTCGAGAAGCTCAAGAACGGCGCGTTGACGATCCCCGGCGTCGAAGTCGTGCCGACGGCCGAAGGCATCGCGTTCCAGGTGCAGGGCGAGGTCTTGTTCCCCTCCGGCAAGGCCGAGATCACCGAGAACGGGAAGGCCACGCTCGCGAAGCTCGTGCCCACGCTCAAGGAGCAGGGCAAGCGCCTGCGCATCGACGGACATACCGACACCGACCCGATCAAGTACAGCACCTGGCGCACGAACCTGCGCCTGTCGGCCGAACGTGCGCTCGTCGTCGCCGAGTTCCTGACCTCCGCCGGCCTGCCCGAGGATCAGGTCGGGGTCGCCGGCTTCGGGGAACACAAGCCGGCCGCGAGCGGTGAGAACATCGAAGCGAAGCGCAAGAACCGGCGCGTCGAGATCCTGATGCTCGAGAAGAACTGATGCGGGGGCCGGCCGCGCTGGCCGTGCTGGGGTTCGGTCTCGCTGCCTGCGTCGAGACCGTGCGACCGGTGCAGCCGCGCGCCGAGCGTTATGGCGGCCTGCGCGACCTCGTGTTCCATCCGCGGCCCGCGGCCAAGGGCGGGCCCTTCTTCCTCGACCGCTTCGAGACCCGCAACGCGGACTATGCGGCCTTCCTGCGTGCGACCGGGCGCGAGCCCGGGGCGGCGCTGCGGACCCGCTGGGGCAATGGTCTGCCGGCCGACGCGGTCGCCGATCTGCCGGTCGTCGGCCTGACCCTGGCCGAGGCCCGCGAGTTCGCGCGCTGGCGCCTGTGCCGGTTGCCGCGGCAGGACGAATGGCTGCATGCCGTCACCGCAGGCGGCCAGTACCGCTTTCCCTGGGGCGATCGGCCGGAGGTGCCGTGGTGCAACACCGGCGATCTCGGACTCGGCCGCGCCACGCCCGTAGGCGCGTTCGAATCCGGCCGCGAGAGCGCGGGCGCCTACGATCTGCTCGGCAACGTCGCCGAGTGGACCGAGACGCTTGCCAGCCACGTGCTCGCTGATGCGGCCGCCGCGGTGGCGATGCCCAACGGCTGGGCGGCGCTGCACGGGCAGCTGCCCTGGCAACCCGTGACCTGGCTCGCGTGCGCCGACCCGGTGGCGCCACGGCTCGTGGTCGGGGGTCACTTCGCGACGCGCCGGATCGTCGGCCTGAACCTCGACCCGGACCCGGCCGCGTTCCCGCTGGCCTGGGACCGGTGCCCGGAAGAGTGGGGTGACTCCACTGGCATGCGTCTCGCGGCCGACCCCGACGGACTCCTGCAGGCGCTGCTCGCGGAACCTGCGGCGCCGACCGCGCACGAACGCGAGGCGGTGCTCGAGTTCCTGCGTGCCCCCGCCGGCCGCGCGGCCCTGGTCGCGGCGCTGCCGCGAGCCCGCGCGCGCGGGCCGCCTCGGGCCGGTCGCGCCGCTGATCGAGGGCGAA
>CAZSKV010000270.1:0-2328 GCA_964607495.1 uncultured candidatus Brocadiaceae bacterium | reverse complement strand
GGTTGGTGGAGTCCTGGCCAGGGACAGTTCGGCGCGCAGCGGCTGCAGGCCGCGCAGAGCTACTTCGAGGAGCGCGGCCTGATCGACGCATGGGGCCGCATCCTGGTCGCCGAGGCGAAGCGGCGCCCGGCCGACGAGCAGCTCTTCGACGCGGTCTGCCAGCACTTCGGCTGGCGCGAGAGATCGGCCACGAAGATCGCGGCGTTCCTGCGCGAGATCCTGGCGCTGGATCCCGGCACGCTGCGCGTTCCTCCGGGGCACACGCCGCGCTCGTATCGCGAGCACGTCGAGACCATGCTCGTCGGCGTCTACCAGCAGGACGCGGCCGTCGCCAACGCACGCCTCGCGGAAGTACCGGAGGGCATCGAACGCTGCAAGCTGCGGCAGTGCCTCGGCCAGGGCGTCGAGTTCGAGCAGGACCTGCGGGCGCTCCTCGCCCGTGAACCGCAACACGCCGTCGCGCTGACGCTGCTCGCCGAGCACCTGCTCGCGGAGAAGCGGCCGGCCGAGGCGATCCCCTGCCTCGAGCGGATCCTGGCGTTCTGGCAAGGCCCCGGACGTGCGCTCGAGCCGGAGCTGCAAGCGCGGCAGCGCGCGCAACTCGCGCGTGAGACGAAGGCGATGCTCGACGAGGTGCCACGCCGGATCCGGCGGCGCCTCGGACCGGAAGACCTGCTGCGCTTGCAGCAGCAGACCCGCGGCACCGAGCCAGGAAAGCTCGAGAGCTTCTCGTTCCCCGAGTCCGTGCCGCGCGAACTCGAGCTCACGCTCAAGAAGCTGCAGTTGCTGCACGCCACCGGACGCAGCGCCGAGATCCCCGCCGCGGTCGCGGCGGCGCTCCCGCATGCCGTGACGCTGGCCGAGCGCGCGCACCTCGGTGCGGTGCTCTTCCAAGAGGAGCAGCTCGCGGCCGCCGAACCCGTCCTGGCCGGCGTATTGGCCGAGGGCCGCAGGCTGCAGCAGGATCCGATCCAGGCCTGGTTCTGGAAGCGCTACGAGCCGATCGTTGCCGCCGCCGCCGAGAGCTACGGCGCATTGCTCGAACAACAGGGCAAGCCGCTCGAGGCCTGCCGCGTGCTGCGCGAGTTCGGCAAGCGCGACCAGGCCGAGCGCGTGCTGCGCGCCGCGGACCTCGTGAGCGCGATCGAGCGCGAACTCCAGGAGACGCTGGCGGCGCGCGCCGCGCGGCTGCGTGACGGACGCGCCCGGAACAGCCGGGATCTCGAGACGATCGCGCTCGACTACCGCGACGCGGCCGTCGCGCTGGCTGATTTCCTGATCGGCGAGAAGCGCTTCGCGGCGGCGGAAGAGGTGTACGGCGCGGCCCTGACCCTGTTGCCCGAGGAGATCGAGATCCGCGAAGTGATCGCGAGGATGCGCAAGCGCCGCGGCGACGCTGACGGCGCGATCGCAATGCACAACGAGACGATCGAGGTCCGGCGCCGCAAGAAGCGCGCGGCGGCCGGTGAACCGCTCGAACTGCCGACGCGGCTCGTACCACGCGCGCCGGGCGATGGGGAATCCGACGGGTTCGACGACATCGGCAGCAGCATCAGCTCGTCGTGGAGCCCGCACGGCATGCACGGCTTCGGCCATGCCGGACACCTGCAGGACCGTGCGGTGGGTGCGGACTTCCTCGCGATCCTCCGCATCCAGAACGAGCGGCGCGACCAGCAGGGTGTGCTCGACACGCTGCGGCGCCTGCAGCAGCAGGACCCTGCGACCTTCCGGGACATGGCCGGCGAGGTGCTCGACCTGCTGCGCAACCAGGACCTCGGCAAGAAGAAGCTGCCGATCCTGCGCTTGCTGAAGTCCGTCGTCGGCAACGACCAGTGGTTGACGCTCGAGTACGTGCGCGCGTGCACCGAGGCGAACGAGCTGCACGAAGCGAAACGCACGCTCGAACGGCTGATCGCACGCAGCAGCGTGACCGGCTGGTACGACGAGGAGACCGAGCGCGAATACGACAAGGTGCAGCAGAAGCTCGGCGAGACCCGCGCGGGACTCGCGCAGCTCGAACAGGCGGTCGCAAAGGAGCCCGACAACATCCGGCACCGGATGCGCCTCGCCGAGCGCCTGAAGAAGGAACACCAGTACTCACGCTGTCTCGAGCAGGCGCAGGCAATCGTGCAGCGCGCGCCCTACGTGCTGCGCGCCAAGGAGATGGTCGTCGAGAGTGCGACGGCGTGCGGCAAGGACGCGATCGCGTTGGCCATGCTCGAGCAGCTTTTCGCCGAGGCGACGAGCGCGGAGGACAAGCTGCGCCGTGGCATCAGCATCGCCAATTGGCGTTTCGCGGCCGGCAAGCGCGACGAGGCGATCGCGCTG
>CAZSKV010000269.1:0-4507 GCA_964607495.1 uncultured candidatus Brocadiaceae bacterium | reverse complement strand
CCTCGGCCCAGTGCTCGGTCAGGGCTTCGCGCTGCTCGGCGAGCGAAGGCAGCATCGGCACGCCGCCGGCGAGCAGATCGCGCAGCTGCGTGAAGATCCACGGGTTGCCGATCGCGCCACGCGCGAACGACACGCCGTCGATGCCGGTCTCGCGGAGCAGCCGTTGCGCCGCAAAGGGCGAGAACAGGTCGCCGCTGCCGAGCACCGTCCTGGCACCGACCGCGCGCTTCACCTTGGCCAGGAACTCCCATCGGCTGCGCCCGGCGTAGCGCTGCTGGACCGTGCGAGCGTGCACGATCACGGCCGCGATACCACGCGCGAACGCCCCTTCGAGGATCTTGAAGAACGCCGCCTCGGCCGCCGCCGAGTCGTCGACGCCGCGGCGCAGCTTGACCATGACCGGCACGCGGCCGCCGACCGCGTCCAGCACCGCCGAGACGATCGCGAGCGCGGACTCCGGCTCGCCGAGCAGGAACCCGCCGCGACAGCGGCCGAGATGCCGGGGCACGGGGCAGCCGAAGTTCAGGTCCACGAGGTCGAAGCCTGCCGCGACCATCTGCTGCGCCGCCTGCGCGAAGAGCCGCGGCTCCGATCCCATCAACTGGCCGCCGAGCGGATGATCGTCGGTACGGACCTCGAGGATGCGCCGGCTGGTCTTGCCCGGCTCGACGATCAGACGGTCGAGCACGACCTCGTGGAAGCAGAACGGCGCCCCGCGGCGGCGGGCGACCCGGCGCATCGGCAGGTCGCTGTAGCCCGAGAGCGCCGCCTGCACCGCGGGCAGCGCGAGGGAGATCGGACCGAGATGGAGCATCGCTGCCGATTGTGGCGGTCCGGCGTCGGACTCCGCACCACGATTTCCGGAGGCGGGGGTCGGCGGATGCCTCAGCCCCAGGGCCGCGCGCAGGCGAAGGCCGCCCGCACCAGCGCGGCTGCCGCGTCGACGTCCGCGACCTCCCAGGCACCGAGGCCGGCGGCGAGCGCGGCCCTGGCCTCGGCAAGCCTGCCGGTGATCGCCAGCGCCTCGACGAGCTCGGGCCGGCTTGCTGCCGCCGCGAGCCCGCTCACCAGGGCCTGGGCCCTGGGATCGCCGGGTTCGAAGAACCCGAGGCGGATCGCACTCAGCCCCGCAGCGTCGTCCATCGTCGCGTCCCCGCCAACGGGGAACCCCGAGCGGCGCTCGTCCCAACGCTCCTCGATCTCGCTCCGCAGCCGCCGCATCGCGGCTTGCGCGGCAAGGGCCAGGTCGGTGTGGTCGAGCACGAGGGCCACGAGGCGGGCCGACCGCAGCCAGCTCCAGTGGGCCAGCAGGTCGCCGGTGGCGGCAGCCGTTTCCGGGAGTGCGAGCAGGCCCTGCACGGCGGCCCGTGCGTCGCGACCATGCCGGCGATCGAGATGATGGCGGGCGAGGCCCTCACGGGCCTGGGTGGCGGTCGCGAGCCGCGCGAGTTCGGCGCTGCACCCGAGCAGGTCCAGCGCGGTCAGCAGTCCGCCGCGATCGCAGGCTCCGGCGGGCAGGCCCGTGTCCGCGTCGAGCGCGAGCTTGAGTTGCACGGCTGCCTTCAACACAGCCGACTGCGGTTCGAAGGGCAGCCGCAGACACTCGGTCCAGCGGTGCCAGGCGTGTTGGGTGCGCGCCAACGCATCCTCGGCCGCGTCGCGCGGCGGGCCGGCGAGCTGGCTCGGGATCGACCCGTGCGCGATCCACAGCGCGCGCGGCCGGTCGAGCCGGAACCGCCCCTCGGGCCAGGACGCCCCGAGATCGCTCGCGAGCCGGAAGTTCGTGCCGCGGATCTCGCCGGCCTCGCCCGCCCAGACCACCTCTTCCGCACCCGACCCGATCGCGAGCTGGAGCTCCGGTTCGCCGTCGAGCGGCCGCAGCAGGCGCACGACGGCCGCGGGCCGGAAGGCCAACCCCCGGTCGGGGAATCCCGGCGCGAAGTCCAGGATCTCCGCCGTGCCGAGCTTGCCGCGCAGCCGTGTCCGCAGGATGCCGGTGCGATCGAGGTACTCGGCCTTGACCGATTCTTGGTCGGCTGCCGATACACGGAACGTCAGCTGCTCGCCTGCGCCGGGAGCAGTTGGCACGGCCAGTTCCCCGGCACGGACCTCCGCTCTGCAGTGGCCGTTCCCGATCAGCACCCGATCACCCTGATGACTCTCCCTGTGGACCCGTCGACTATCGACCTTTCGCCGCAGGCTTCTTGCCGCCGCGCACGGTTGATCGTCGCGAGCAACCGGCTGCCGGTGAGCGTTCAGCTCGATGGCAACGGGGTGAGAGCGAACCCGAGCGCCGGTGGCCTGCAGTCAGCGCTCGTGGGTCTGCAGCACAGTGAACCCTTCACCTGGGTCGGGTGGCCGGGCGCGGTGATCCCGCCGGCCGCGCAGGACCAGGTCCGCGCGCTGCTCGCCGCGCAGCGCTGGGCGCCGGTGTTCCTCTCGGAGGCCGAAGAGCGCCACTACTACCACGGTCTGTGCAACGGGGCGATCTGGCCGCTCTTCCACTACTGCACCGACCGGGTGGAGTTCGTCGACCGCGACTGGGAGCACTACGTCGCGGTCAACGAGGCCTTCGCGCGCACGATCCTCGAGATCGCGGAGCCGGGCGATCGCGTCTGGGTGCACGACTTCCACCTGATGTTGTTGCCGCGCCTGCTGCGCGAGCGGCAGCCGGAGCTGGAGATCGGGTTCTTCCAGCACATCCCGTTCCCCTCGTCCGAGATCTACCGGCTCTTCCCGCGCCGTGAGGAACTCCTGCGCGGCATGCTCGGTGCCGACTACATCGGTTTCCACACGCACGACTACGCGCGGCATTTCCGTTCGGCCTGCCTGCGCATCCTCGGGATCGAGAGCAGCCCCGAGTGCATCGAGACCGACCACCGGCGGATCGGGGTCGGAGCGCATCCGATCGGCATCGAGGTCGACCACTTCCGCGCCCTGATGCGGAGCCCGGAGACCCACCGCCACCTCGAGGACCTGCGCCGGCACTACGGCAGGCGCAAGCTCGTGCTCGGCATCGAGCGCCTCGACTACTCCAAGGGCGTGCCGCAGAAGCTGCAGGCCTTCGAGCGCTACCTGCGTCAGGATCCGGGCCGCGCCGGCGACGTGACGATGATGCAGGTGCTCGTGCCCTCCCGCCTGCAGAACCCGGAGTACCAGCGGCTCAAGCGCGAGATCGAGGAGCAGATCGGGCGGATCAACGGCGAGTTCGGCCGGCCCGGGCTGACCCCGGTCGAGTACATGCATCGCAACCTCGCGCCCGAGCAGTTGGTCGCGCTCTACATGTTCGCCGACGTCGGCTTCGTGAACCCGCTGCGCGATGGCATGAACCTCGTCGCGCAGGAGTACGTGCTCTGCCAGGAGCAGGCGAAGGGTGTGTTGCTGCTGTCCGAGTTCGCCGGGGCCGCGCACGTGCTCGGCGGCGCCCTGCTCGCGAATCCGTGGAACATCGAGCGCACGGCCGACACGCTCGCCCAGGCCCTGGCGATGCCGGACGAAGAGAAGCGCGCGCGCATGCTGCCGATGATCGAGCGCGTCGTCGCGATGGACAGCCAGCGCTGGGCGATGAAGTTCCTCGCGAAGCAGCGCGAGGCGGCCGCCGCCAACCGCGCGACGACCCACCAGACGCTGCTCTGTGCCAAGGGCCAGCAGGCGATCGTCGACCGGTTCCTCGCGGCGGACCGGCGCGTGCTCTTCCTCGACTACGACGGGACCCTGCGCGAGATCTGCAAGACCCCCGCCGAGGCGAAGCCGACGCCGGAGATCGTCGAGCTGCTGCGCGCGCTCGCGGCGATGCCCGACACCCACCTCCATCTCGTGTCCGGGCGCCGGCGCGAGACCCTGCAGGAGTGGTTCGGCGACCTGCCGATCGCGCTCGCGGCCGAGCACGGCTACTGGATCCGGGAACAGGGCCGGCCCTGGACCCCGATCCGCCGCGTGGATCTCGAGTGGATGCCCAGGGTCAGGACCCTGCTCGAAGAAGTCGCGAGCGAGGTCCCGGGCTCGTTCGTCGAACAGAAGCACATCGCCCTCGGGTGGCACTACCGGCTCGCCGATCCCGACTACGGCAGCTGGCGGGCCAAGGAACTGGTCTCCCTGCTCCAGGAGGGTCTCGGCACCCAGCAGGTGCAGGTGATCCACGGCCACAAGCTGGTCGAGGTGCGCGCCTTCGGCGTGCACAAGGGCGCCTACGTGCAGCGGGTGCTCGGGGACACGCCGGAGCGGGCGTTCGTGCTCTGCATCGGCGACGATCGCACCGACCACGACATGTACGAGGCCCTCCCGCAGGACGCGGTCTCGATCCACGTCGGTGCCGGCGGCGAGGGCGTCACCCACGCGCTCGAGAACCCCGCGGCTGTCCGGGCGCTGCTGCGCCGTTCGTTGGTAGTTTAGTACCGCGTACTTTGTTATGGGGATTCCTGCCCGAGGGGGAATTCGCGCGGTCGCCTACAGTCGTAGTCATATTCGACTACACTCGTAGTCCGATCTGCCCCGCGACCCCGATGCC
>CAZSKV010000268.1:0-1945 GCA_964607495.1 uncultured candidatus Brocadiaceae bacterium | reverse complement strand
ACCGTGTTCTCGGGATAGGCGGAGGTCGTGCCGCGGACGCCCTTGACCGCGGCCGCGGTCCTGCTCGCGAGCTCCGCGAGCACCGCGAGGTCGGGTCCGAAGAGCTTGATCCCGACCGGCGTCTTGATGCCGGTCGCCAGCATGTTGATCCGGTTCTCGATCGGGAACGGCCAGGCATTGGCGATCCCGGGCATCCGCACGATCTCGTCGAGCCCGGCGTGACGGGTGCCGTCGGCGTCGGTCCAGCCCTGCTTGAGCTCGGCGACCGTGATCGGGCGCGAGGCTGGCCAGAAGGTCGCGTGCAGCGGCGCGCGCAGCCACTCCGGCCAGTTGTCGAAGAAGTACGGCACGTGCCGCTGGCGCCACTTCGTGCGGTCGGGTTCCAGCTGCACGACCGTCTCGATCATCGAGAGGGGCGCCGGGTCGGTGGCCGTCTCGGCCCGGCCGATCTTGCCGTGCACGGACCGGACCTCCGGAACCGAGCGGATCAGCTTGTCGGTCTGCTGCAGCAGCTCCCTGCTCTTCAGGATCGACACGCTGGGGTCGGTCGTCGGCATGTAGAGGAGGTCGCCCTCGTCGAGCTTGGGCATGAACTCCGAGCCGAGGCGCGAGAGCGGGTAGGCGGTCGAAGCCCCGAGCGCCAGCATGCACAGCAGCGTGAGCCAGGGATGCGCCATGACCGCGCGGAACGCGGGGTCGTAGATCGCCTCGCTCAGGCGGTTCAGCGGATTGCGCTCTTCGGTCGGGATCCGGCCGCGGATCAGGTAGACCATCAGCACAGGGACGACCGTGATCCCGAGCAGGGCCCCGGCGAGCATCGCGAAGGTCTTCGTGTAGGCGAGCGGCTTGAACATCCGGCCCGACTCGTCGCCGAGCACGAAGATCGGCAGGAACGAAACCGTGATCACCAGGAGCGAGAAGAAGAGGCTGGGCCCGACCTCCTTGGCCGCCTCGAGGATCACCTCCGCGCGCGGGCGGCTGCCGCCGGCCTCCTGCAGGCGCCGGTGCGCGTTCTCGATCATCACGACGCCCGAGTCGACCATCACGCCGATCGCGAGCGCCAGCCCGCCGAGGCTCATGATGTTGGCGTTGATGCCGAGCAGGTTCATGACCAGGATCGCCGCGAGGAGTCCGATCGGCAGCACCAGCAGCGCCACGAACGCGGAGCGCAAGTGCAGCAGGAACGCGATGCAGATCGCAGCCGTGACCAGCAGCTGTTCGAAGATCGCGGTGCGCAGCGTGCCGACTGCGCGGCCGATCACCTCGGAACGGTCGTAGGTCGCACGGATCGTCACGCCCTCGGGCAGGCCGGCCTCGAGCTCGGCGAGCTTCTTCTTGACCGCGGCAATCACCTTGAACGCGTTCTCGCCGAATCTGCAGACCACGATCCCGCCGACCGCCTCGCCCTCGCCGTCGAGCTCGCCGACACCACGTCTCGCCTCGCCGCCGATCTGCAGCGTCGCAACCTCGGAGAGGCGGATCGGAATGCCCTGACGTCCAACGCCGACCACGACCTCGGCGAGGTCCGCGAGCCCGCGCAGGTAACCGCGGCTGCGGACCATGTACTCCTGCTCACCGAGTTCGACCACCGAGCCGCCGACGTCGTTGTTGGAGCGGGCGATCGCGTCGCGCACCGCGAGCACCGAGAGGCCGTAGGCGCGCAACCGCTCCGGAGCGAGCACGACCTGGTACTGCTTGACGAAGCCACCGAAGCTCGCGACCTCCGACACCCCTTCGACCGAGGTCAGCGGCAGGCGCAGGTAGTAGTCCTGGATCGCCCGCAGCGCAGCCAGATCATGGCCTTTGCTGACCAGCGCGTACTGGTAGACCCAGCCGACGCCGGTCGCGTCGGGGCCGAGCTTGGGCTCGACGCCGGGCGGCAGCCGGTCGCGCGCGGTGTTCAGGTACTCGAGTACGCGGCTGCGAGCCCAGTAGATGTCGGTGC
>CAZSKV010000267.1:0-8720 GCA_964607495.1 uncultured candidatus Brocadiaceae bacterium | reverse complement strand
ACAGCTCGCATGCGCCGTCAACTCTCCCGTGTTGATGGGGCACCGCCTCTGGCACGAGACGCGGGTTGCACTGTTCCAGCAGTCGATCGACACGCGCTCCCAGATCAAGGCGCAGCGCGGCATGCGTTCGCGCGTCAACTTCGGGGATCGCTGGCTCGAGCGGTCGATCATCGAGATCTTCCGCGAGGATGTCGCGCGGTTCCGCGCGCTGATCGCGATCCCTCCCGATGAGAACCCGCTCGAGGTCCTTGCCCGCGGCGAGCTGCCGCAGCTCAAGGCCCTGCGCCTCCACAACGGCACGGTCTACCGCTGGAACCGGCCGTGCTACGGCATCATGGACGGCAAGGCGCACCTGCGGATCGAGAACCGGATCATGCCGGCGGGTCCGACGGTGCTCGACGAGATCGCCAACGCGGCGTTCTTCTTCGGGCTCATGTGCGCCCTGCCCGCCGAGTACGGGGACATACGCAAGTCGATGTCCTTCGACGACGCCAAGAACAACCTCACCACGGTCGCACGCAACGGCCTGCACTCGAAGGTGCGCTGGCTCGGCGGCCGCACGATTTCCACCGAGACGCTGCTGCTCGAGCAGCTGCTCCCTCTGGCCAGGAAGGGGTTGCTGGCCGGGAAGATCCAATCGAGCGACGTGGATCGCTACCTCGGCGTGCTCGAGGAGCGCGTGCGGAGCGGGCGCACCGGCGCGCAGTGGGTCCTCGACTCCTATTCCGAAATGGGCGAGCGCGGCAAGAAGGCCGAGCGGTTCCGTTCGATCACGGCGGCGATGAAGCGCAACCAGGAGGAGGGGTTGCCGGTCGCCCAGTGGGAACTGGCCGGGTTCGAGCCCACGAGCACGGACCCCGCGAGCTTCCAGACCGTGGCCCAGGTCATGACCTCGGATGTCTTCACCGTGCACCCGGAGGATCTCGCCGATCTCGCAGCGAACCTCATGGACTGGAAGCACCTGCGCTACGTCCCGGTCGAGGACCAGAACGGCTGCCTGCTCGGGCTCATCTCGTCCAGGGCGATCATCCGCCTGCTGGCCCGCGGGGAAGTCGAAGGGGGTGTGCCGGTGCGCGAGATCATGCAACCCAACCCGATCACGATCCGGCCGGAGGCGTCCCTGCTGGAGGCGATCCAGACCATGCGCAAGCACGGGATCGCCTGCCTGCCGGTCGTGAACGCAGAGGGCCGCCTGGTCGGCATCGTGACCGAACACGACTTCATGGAGCTCTCGGCGGCACTCCTCGAGCGGTGGTTGAGCGAGTCATGAGCCCGCGCACCCGCGTGATCGGCGCCTACGACTCGGGTGAGACCGGTCCCCTGCTGATCGTCACGGCCGCGATCCACGGCAACGAACCCGCGGGCGTCGAAGCGCTCGAACGGGTGTTCGCCGGGCTCGCGCGGATCCGACCCAGGATGTGCGGCCGCATCGTCGGCCTGATCGGCAACCTGGGTGCCCTGGCAGGCAACGTGCGGTTCATCGACACCGACATGAACCGCATCTGGACCAAGGCACAAATCGCCGCCCTGAAGGACACGGACCCTGCGCTGGACCAGAGCGAGCGCAAGGAACAGCGCGAGCTCATCGCCGCCATCGCGGCCGAACTCACGCGCCCGCACACGAGCGTCCTGCACCTCGACCTGCACTCGACGTCCGGGGACGGTCCGCCGTTCACGATCTTCGGCGCGGACAACCGCAGTCGGCGCCTCGTCGCGGCACTCGGCATCCCGGCAATCTTCGGGATCATGAAGGACCTGGACGGCACGATGCTCGACTACTCCACGGCGAACGATTTCACCTGCGTCGTGCTCGAGGGCGGACAGAACCAGGCGCCGAAGACGATCGACCACCACGAATCGGCGGTCTGGCTGCTCCTCGGTGCCGCCGCGATGCTCCCGGATCCCGCAGCGCTGGACCTCGAGCAGCATCGCGCCCGGATCGAGCAGAGCGTCTCGAACCTGCCGCCTGCAGTCGAAGTCTGCTTCCGCTACGCGATCGATCCCGACGAGCATTTCGTGATGCTCCCTGGCTTCCGCTCTTTCCAGCGCGTCTACCCCGGACAGCTGCTCGCGCTCGGAGGACGCAGCGGCAAGCGTGAGATCCGGTGCCCGATCGGTGCGATCCTGCTGATGCCCAAGTATCAAGGGCAGGGCAACGACGGCTTCTTCCTCGCGCGCACTGTCGACCTGGTGGCCTGAAGCGAACGCCGTCGGTTGCCGGTTCCGGTCGGGAAAACCGTCGGGTGATCGCGTACGTTCCGGACTGCGGCGCCCGTGGGCGTGCAGCCGGTTCCACCACCTCGAGAAGACTTCGCGATGTCCCTTACTCAAGAGCTGAAGGACACACTGACGCTGATCCTCGCTGGCGGACAGGGCGAGCGGCTGATGCCGCTCACTGCATATCGCGCCAAGCCAGCCGTTCCGTTCGGCGGTTGCTACCGGATCATCGACTTCACGCTCTCGAACTGCATCCACTCCGGCCTGCGCCGGATCATGCTCCTGACGCAGTACCAGGCGCGCTCGCTCGAGGAGCACATCCGATTCGGCTGGAACTTCCTGCCGCGGCGTCTCGAGCAGTACATCGGGGTGCTCCCGCCGCACCACCTGAGCGGCAACCAGAAGTGGTACCTCGGCACCGCGGATGCGATCTTCCAGAACCTCGAGCTGATCGAGCACGAGGCGCCCAAGCACGTGCTGATCCTCTCCGGGGACCACATCTACAAGATGGACTACTCGTGGATGCTGCGCGACCACCTGATCAAGCGCAGCAAGTGCACGATCGGCGCCGTCCGGATTCCGGCGAGCGAAGCGTCGCGCTTCGGCATCCTCGAGTGCGACGCGAAGAACCGCGTGACCGGCTTCTGCGAGAAGCCCAAGCGCGACGCCAAGGAGATCCCTGGTGATCCAGGGTTCTGCCTCGGTTCGATGGGCATCTACATCTTCGAGGTCGACGAGCTCAAGCGCCGCCTGCTCGAGAACCAGGGCATCCCGGGTTCCGGTCACGACTTCGGCAAGGACATCATCCCGCGCATGGTTCCCGACGGGCACGTCTTCGCGCACAGCTATCGGCAGAAGGCCGGTGAGGTGAACCCCTACTGGCGTGACGTGGGGACCATCGACGCGCTCTACGACGCGAACATGGATCTCTGCAAGGTCACGCCGCAGTTCAACCTCTACGACTTCGACTGGCCGATCTACACGCTATGGCACAATGACCCGCCGGCGAAATGCGTGTTCGACGCCAAGGCGGTCGATTCGCTGCTCTGTCCGGGCGTCATCGTCTCGGGCGCGGACATCCGCAACTCGATCCTCTCGAGCCGCGTGAACGTGCAGGCCGGGGCCGAAGTGCACGACTCGCTGCTCTTCCATGGTGTCGTCGTGCACCCCGGCGCGAAGGTGAGACGGGCGATCGTCGACAAGTGGACCGAGATCCCGGCCGGTGCGCGGATCGGGTTCGACGTGGGGGAGGACCGGAAGCAGTTCACGGTCACGCCTTCCGGGATCACCGTGGTCCCCACGCGCTACCGGTTCGACAGTTTCGACTGAGCCTGCCCAGGGAAGGCGAGGTGGAGCCGCTACTTGCCGATCAGCTCGTCCAGGTACTGCGGCAGCATCTTGCGCCAGGTGGGCCAGTCATGGTTCCACTCCTCGCCCCACTCGTCGACGCGATTGGGAATCCTCTTGCCGCCGAGCGCGTTGGCTGCCCACCAGGACTCCTCGGGCGCCTCCCACTTCCCTTTGCCGTGTGCGAGCAGGACGAACCGCGAACGCAGCTTCTCGAGATGCTGCCCCTCCGGCAGTTCGGGCACGAAATCGAGCGGCGAGCAGGCGTGGTAGTCGCGCGGCTTCCTGCCCTCGCCGAACTTCTTCCACAGGTCGTAGGTCCCGCTCATGCAGATCGCCTTGGAGAAGACGTCGGGATGGCGGCAGATGGCGGCGAGCGCGTTGTAGGCGCCGATCGAGGCGCCGGCGACGACGACCTCGATGTCCTGCGAACGGCAGTCCGTGCGGATCGCGGGTACGAGTTCGTGGTAGACGAAGGAGTCGAAGCAGCTCTGGAACCAGGCCGCATGGGCTGGGCCCTTCGCGCCCTGGATCCACTCCTGGCCGGCAAGTGAATCGACCGAGTAGAGCTTGATCCGCTGCTGCTCGAGCAGGCCCTCCAGCATCCGGATCATGTGGAAGCGCTCGCACTCCTCGGCGTCGCCCGCTGCGGTGGGGAAGAGCAGCACCGGCGTGCCGACCTCGCCCCAGCGGACGACCTGGACTTCCTGGTTGCCCAGGCGCTCGGAGCGCCACCGGCTCGTCTCTTTGCCCATGGGGATCGCTCAGCCCTTCTTGGGCCGGTGCTTCGACTTGGCTACGCCCCGATCGGCGGCTGGCGGAGTGCCGGGAACCACCGCTGGAGCGCTGCTGGTCGGTGCCGGCGTCGCGGGGGCCGGGCGCGCCGGCGCCGTCGCGGGCATCGGCACGGCCTTGGCCGGCTGCTTCGCGCTGGGCGCCTTCCGCGCCTGTCCGTCGTGGTCACGCCAACGCTGCAATGCTGCAACGAAGTGATCGGTGAACTGGTCCCACTCGTGCTGCGGGAACACCATCTCGACCTTCTTGCGCACCGCGGCCCTGGCCCGCGCGCTACCGAAGTACTCCCAGGCAACCTCGTCGAGGTGGGCGAGGTTCGTCGCACAGAACTCCTCGAACCGGGCCGTGTCGAAGTGGGCGCGGGCGAGCTTGCCGTACTCGGCGATCGTCTCGGCCAGCGGCAGCTTGCGCGCATGGACGGCCTGGTAGGGAGCCCAGTCGAGATTCGCGCGCATCCTGCGCCTGGTCGCGGCGACGAAGGTGGCCCAGCGGATCTTGGCCTTCAGGAGCCAGGGGAAGTGGAAATGCAGCGACGTGACCTGGCTGTCCGGGCACGGATTGGCGAAGTCGATCGGGTACCAGGTGCCCTGCTGGAGCAGCGCTTCACAGGAGTTGAAGTCCCAGCCGAAGAACGCGTTGATCGTCAGCGTGATGTTCTCGATCAACCGCTGCTCTGCAGGCGTCACGAAGTCATGGTCGACGCGGTAGCGCTCGTGCAGCGGCGCCCCAGGGTCGTAGTTCATCAGCAGCGTCTGCGGGCCCAGGCCGAGGCAGCGTACGAAGCGATCGAACGGGATCACGCCCTTCTGGACGTGCATCAGGTTCTTGCCGCTCTTCTCGTAGGCATCGCGCAGCGCGGCCTCGTTGTCGCACCGCGACACGCCGACCCATCCGCCGCCGTCGAACGGCTTCATGAAGTTCGGATACCCGATCTGGCTGCCGATCCTGCCCAGATCGAAGAGCTTCGCGTACCGGGTCAGGGTGGTCTGCAGGTCCGTCTTCGGATCGTAGGACTTCGGCGGGATCATCCAGGTCTCGGGGATCGGGATGCCCAGTGCCATCATGGCCGCGTACGCGGTGTGCTTCTGGTTCGACTCGATCGACCAGGGGTTGTTCCAGGTGTAGACGCCGTCCATCAGGATCGCCTTCTTGATCCACTCCCTGGCGGGCGCGTACCAATGGGTCAGCCGATCGATCACGAGGTCGTAGTCGACCTTCGTGCGCAGGCTGAACGGCTCGATGGCGACGCGCTCGACCTGGAAGCGGATCTCGTCCTGCTCGGCCTTGACGACGAGATCCAGGTCCTGAAGGAGTTCTTCGAAGCAGATCGGCCAGCAGGTGTCCGCTCCGAGGGAAAGACCGATTTTTCGAGTGAGGCGGGCCACGTGTGGGGCGAAGAGTCTAGCAACCGCCCGGCCGGGAAACGACCAATGCCCGCCTGGGGCGCTACTCGTAGACGTACCAGAGCGGTCCAGGGAACAGGTAGGAGAGTCCCTCGCGCAGGCGGTCACGCCAGTTCTCCCAGTTGTGTCCGTCTCTCGATTCGCTGAACCGCACCTGCATGCCCGTCTGTTGCAGGAGGGGATACAGCGAGCGGTTGTAGTAGATCAACGACTCGTACTGCCCGCAGCTCATGTAGACCCGCTCCGCGGGGCGGCCCGGGTGCTTGCGGAACGAGTTCATGAATGCCACGACCGGATCGAACATCGGGCCGCGATCATGTTTGCCGACGTCGGTGAACACGAAGGAACCGGACTGGAGCAGCAGGTTGCCGAAGAACCCGGGGTGCCGCCAGGCGGCGGCGAGGCTCGCGATCCCACCGAAGGACGCGCCCATCAGGGCGCGGGCGCTCGGATTGGTCAGCAGCGGGTACTTCTCCTCGAGATGGGGCACGAGCTCCTGCACGAGGAACTGCGCATGCCGCGGATCGTCGGCGTACTCCCGCATCCGGTCGGGTGACTGGGTCAGCGCGACCAGCAGCGAAGGGATCTCGAGGCGATGGATCAGATTGTCGAGGACCGGCTTGAGCCGCGCGAACTTCACGTAGTCCAGGCCGTCGTGCACGACGAGCAGGGGATAGCGCCGCAGCCTGCGGAAGCGCGCCGGCAGGTAGAGCTGGAACGGTCGCGTGCCCCCGAAGGCCTGGCTGTGGATCTCGTGCTCCTCGATATGGCCCTCACGCGTCTCGTGCTCGGGTTCGGACCATGCGGGCACTTCGTAGCCGGCGCCGTAGACGACCGAGTTGCTGCCGAACGGGTCGTGGGCCCTGGCCGGATTCAGTGGATCCTGCAGCAGACGCCGGGCCTGGCCGCGCACGAGCTCGAGCTTGTACTCGACTCGCGAGTTCTCCGGCAGGTCGACAGTCAGGTGCCAGAGCAACGAGCCGGGGATGCGCGAGAATGCCTGGGAGGAGGGCAGTCCGAAGATCCAGTGCCGCAAGTGCAGCGAGTCCGCTTCGCCGTGGAACACGAAGGTGACCGTCCGGCCGTCGACGTGCGGAACGCGCTGCGAGGCGAGCCAGTTGTCGACTGTCTGCGGGGCGTCGTGCGCGTGCCGCTCGAGTTCGTGGAAGAAGGCGCTCATGCGCCGCTCTCCACGAGCGTCCCGCTCGGGTCGAGCCGCTTGGTTCCGCGTTGCCCCACCCACCGCTCGCCGTCCCAGTCCAGACGCGTGTTGGGGGGCATCGTCACGCAGAGGTCGGGCGCGAAGCGTCGCGCGAACAGCGCCATGCGCTCCGTATCGTCGAGATGGAGGCGCTTCTCGGCGTGCGGGAGCGGTACCACGCCGTGGCAGGCCCCGAGCCCGAGTTCACTGACCTCGACGCTGCCGGTTCCCTGCGGCGGATTGTCGTGGAACAACACGATCCGCTCCGAGACCGCCATCGCGCCGGCCGACCAGGCGACGATCGGCTGCGCGTCCAGGAGGTCGAGCACGCCGAAGAGCCGCAGGCGGCGCAACAGGATCGCGACGTGCCCGCCGGCGATGCAGAGGAGTTCGGCATCGCCGAGCATGTGCGCCAGGTCCTTCCGGTGGTGGGCGATCAGGTCGCGCTGCCATGGTCTCCAGCGTTCGTAGAACTCGACGTGCACCTCGCGCATCCGTGCGAGGTGCTCGGCGTCGAGTTCCTGCAGGCTCGCGACCGCGGATGCGCACTCCGCGGCGTAGATCCTCTCGAAGCCTGCCGGCTGGCCCTTGCTCAGGATCTCGCGCGCGGCCGCCAGCAGGTGCCCGAGCCGCAGCTGGTAGATCTCCTGCAGGACGCGCAGCTTCTCGTTCCGTTCGCGAACCGCCAGATGCAGCTCGTGATCGCGCGCGTAGACGTCCTCGCCCCGCTCCCAGATGCGCAGGTTGAACGTGCGGCCGCCGAGGTGGGCGCTGAGTTCCTGGTCCTCTCCCTCGCGTTCCTCCCAGCCTGCGGTCACGGCCGCGATCCGTCCGCGCACACCGAGTGATTCCACGGCGAGGTTCAGGGTCGGCTGCAGCCGTTGCGGGCCGAGCAGGATCACGCGCCGTGAGCGGGTCGTCGTGCCGTCGGGGACGCGGGCGGAGAACGGGTTGGTGGTGCCTTGGAGGCGCTGTTCGGGAGTGCGTTTCAAGTCGAAGCTGGGACCAGGGCGCGAGAGGATAGCGCCGGCCCGCCGTGCTTCACTCCGCGATCACGCGCAGATCGGTGCCGACGTGGTCGGCGATCTCGATCGTCGTCTGCAGGTCGGGATGGCGCACGACGATCCAGCCGTCGCCGACCACGACCTTGTTGGGGTCGCGCTTGGGCTGCCCGATCGGCGTCAGGTCCACGACCGGGATGTGCTCCCCATGGTGCGTGAGCAGGCTCTGCAGCCCCTCGTACCGGCGCACGATGTGGCCCTTGCCGATCGCCCGCTTGAACACGATCGCACAGTTGTAGCGCTTGCTCAGGTCCTGGCTGATCTTGCCGTGGCACACCGCCTCGGCCGTGCCTGCGAACAGGTCCGCATCGCACGAGTAGTTCATCGCGTGCACAATGCGCCCTCCGGGCGCCCGGCCGCCGATCTCCCCGAACACCGCTTCGCCCTTGGGCGTCAGGAACCACTCCATGTGCGTCAT
The DNA here is from genome assembly GCA_964607495.1 of uncultured candidatus Brocadiaceae bacterium. Taxonomy (GTDB): domain Bacteria; phylum Planctomycetota; class UBA1135; order UBA1135; family UBA2386; genus CAZSKV01. The sequence goes on along the minus strand of CAZSKV010000267.1, from coordinate 278 downwards.
GCCTTCCTGGAATCCGAGCGCGGCGATGACCTTCTGCCCCAGCTCGCGGCCCTGATCGATCCCGGTCACTCCGAGGTCCCGCAACGCGATCGACTGCGGACTGATCCAAGGGTTCAGCCGGGTGACGAGGGGTTTCGGCCGGTACCAGGAGACGTTTTCGAACAGGATCCGCCCACCGGAGCACACCGTGTCGAACGTGAGCTCCTCGCCCTCGATGTACTCCTCGACCGTGACCTCGGGCACGCGGCGCGTCTTGGCGACCGCCTGCTCGAGCTCGG
>CAZSKV010000266.1:0-2522 GCA_964607495.1 uncultured candidatus Brocadiaceae bacterium | reverse complement strand
ACCTGCACGTCGGCGGCGCCGAAGGAGCAATCTTCACGCCGAACGCCCTCGCCTCGACCGAGATCTACACGGCGACGACGAACACCTGGTCCGCCGGCCCCACCCTGAACCTGTCGCGCTCCGGCTACGGGGCCTTCCTGGCGCCCACCGGGCAGATCCATCTGCTGGGCGGCGGCAGCGGTCCCGGGGCTCCGACGGTCAATTTCACGGAGTGGTACTTCCGCTGAGGCCGTTGCCACGGGGTGCGCGCCGTACTAGGAGTCCTGCATCAGATAGACTTCTCCGCCCCAACCTGACAGCGCGCCCATGAACACCCTCCATTTCCCGCTCGCGATCGCCCTCGTCAGCGCGCTGGCAGCGGCTCAAGCCACGAAGAGCCTCGACCTGCCGACCGCCATCCCGGTCCCGACGACGAACAACTATCCGTTCGCCGGCCCGATCATGCGCTACCAGATGTGGTACTCGCCGACCGAGTGGCTGGCGACGGCGAAGAACCCGGTGCGGGCGCGCGAGGTCCAGTTCAAGACCACGCAGGGCGGCCAGGTCGGCTACACGGTCGACATCCAGATCACGATCGGCAACGGACCGATCGCCGGACCGAGCGCCAGCTTCGACGCCAACCTGGTCAGCGGCGTCGTCCACGTCGTGCCGCGCGCCGTGCGCACGCTGCCGACTTCGCAGGCTGGCGCGTTCGCGGTCAAGTTTCCGTTCGTGAGCGACTTCGTCTGGGACGGTACCTCGGGCGTGGTGCTCGACGTCCGGATCTACAGCAACGGCAACAACAACCAGGCGTTCCTCTACGACCTCGCCGCGACCGCGAGTTCTGGCGGCGGGCGCATCGCGCGCCTCTACACCGTCAACGACGCGAACGCGACGACGGCCACGATCTACCAGCCCGGCTCGGGTCTCGTGACGCGGTTCCTCTACCAGGAAGGCGTGACGGTTTCCTTCGGCACCGGCTGCCCGGGCGCCGGCAACTTCACGCCGGTCGCAGGCACACGTGGCGGCCTGCCGCTGCCGGCCAACGGCAGCTGGGGCCAGACGCTCGCCAATGCGCCCTCGCAGCGCCCGGCGCTCTTCGTGATCGGCACCAGCAACACGATGTGGGGCACGACGCCGTTGCCGCTCGATCTCGGCCTGATCAACGCTTTCGGGTGTTCGCTGCTGGCCGAGCCTCTGGTCACGGCGACGACGACCACGGTCGGAGGCGGACCGGGCACCGGTCTCGCCGACATCTCGACCCCGATCCCGCCGGTCACGACGATCGTCGGGCAGTCGGTCTATGCGCAGTGGTTCGTGCTCGATGCCGCCGCGCCGAACAACATGCTCTGCGCGAGCCAGGGCCTCTGGACGATCATCGGCGGCTGAACGCAGGCTAGGATGCGCGGCACTTGGTCGTATGCCGCGCAAGCTGCTCAGCCTCCTCCTGCTCCCTGCCGCGCTGGCGGCGCAGATCGACTTCGGGCGTGACGTCCGGCCGATCCTGTCCAATGCGTGTTTCACCTGCCACGGCCCCGACGCCAACAAGCGCAAGGCGAACCTGCGGCTGGACATCGCCGCGGGCGACCTGCAGACCAGGTCGAAGAAGCGCGCGGTCGTGCCCGGAGACCCGGCGGCGAGCGAGATGCTGCGGCGCGTGCGGGGTGTCGGCAAGAAGATGCCGCCGGCGTCGGCGAACAAGACCCTGAGCAGCGAGCAGATCGCGCTGCTCGAGCGCTGGATCGCCGAAGGCGCCGTGCGCACGCCGCACTGGGCGTTCGTGGCCCCCGTGCGTCCGACCCCGCCCCCGAGCACCTGGCCGGTGGCGAACCCGGTCGACGCGTTCGTGCACGCGCGTCTCGCTGCGGCCGGGCTCGCCCCGGCGCCGGCGGCCGATCGGGCGGCGCTCCTGCGCCGGGTCACGCTCGACCTCACGGGGCTCCCGCCGACTCCAGAACGGGTCGCCGCCTTCGTGTCCGACCCGGACGCCGATGCCTACGCGCAAGAAGTCGATCGGCTGCTCGCGACGCCGCAGCACGCCGAGCACATGGCCCGCTCCTGGCTCGACGCCGCGCGCTATGGGGATACGCACGGCCTGCATCTCGACAACGTGCGCACGATGTGGCCGTATCGCGACCAGGTCGTCGCGGCGTTCGCGAGCAACCAGCGCTTCGACCAGTTCACGCTCGAGCAGCTCGCGGGCGACCTGCTGCCCGAACCGACCGTCGCCCAGCGGATCGCGAGCGGCTTCAACCGCTGCAATCCGACGACGGCCGAGGGCGGTCTGATCGATGCCGAGTACCTCGCGATCTACGCGAAGGATCGCGTCGCGACGACCTCGACCGTGTGGCTCGGTCTGACGATGGGCTGCGCGACCTGCCATGACCACAAGTACGACCCGCTGACGCAGAAGGACTTCTACCGCCTGTACGGGTTCTTCAACTCGCTCGCCGAGGAGGCCAGCGACAAGAACGCGAACTCCGCCCCACCGGAGCTCGCGTTGCCGACTCCGGCCCAGGCCAACGAGCTCGCCCGCCTCGAGC
>CAZSKV010000265.1:0-3782 GCA_964607495.1 uncultured candidatus Brocadiaceae bacterium | reverse complement strand
AGGGCGTGCATTACCAGGAGATGGCCCGCAAGCGCGTCTGGGAGCAGTCCAGCACCGGTTCGATCATGTTCGAGGCGGTCGAGGTGCCTGATTCCGCGGTGCTCGGCAAGGTCGACGAGGGTTTCAAGGTCATGGTCACGACCTTGAACGGCGGCCGGCTCTTCATCGCCTCGCTCGCGCTCGGTTCGCTCGCGTTCGCGCTCGACCGGGTGCGCAAGTACGCCGAGGAGCGGATCCAGTTCGACGAGAAGCCGATCGGCCGCTTCCAGCGCGTGCAGGACGTGGTGATCGACATGGACATCGCGCTCGACCGCAACCTGACCTGGCTGCTGCACCTCTGCAAGCGCTACGACGAGGGCAAGCTCTCGCGCGAGCAGGCGGCCAAGGTCAAGGTCGACAGCTCGCGCGCCGCGAGCGACCTGCTCGTGCTCGCAATGGAGGTCTGCGGCGGCGTCGCCTGCTTCGACGAGTTCGGGCTGATCCGGCACCACAACGATCTCTTCGTGACCCGGGTCGGCGAAGGCAGCAACTTCGCGCTCAAGGACCTGATCGTGCGGCCGTTGCGCACCGAGACCTGAGGCCGTGCAGGTGCCTGCCGCCTACTCGGACGGGCCGATCTCGCGCGGGCCTGGCCCCGCGTGCAGCAGGTAGAACTCCGGCGCGATCCCGAAGCGGCGGCCGTACTCGGTCGTGACCCGGCTCTCGACTCGTGGTGCGCAACCCGGGGCGATCACCGCGATCGCGCAACCGCCGAAGCCCGCGCCGACCAGCCGCGCGCCGAACACCCCGTCGCAGGCGCGCGCGGCGGCCGTGATCACGTCGAGCTCCGGGCAGGAGACCTCGTAGTCGACGCGCGCCGAGTGCTGGCTCTCGTCGAGCATCCGGCCGAAGCCGCGGATGTCGCCGTCGCGCAGGCAGGCGACGGCCTTGGCCACGCGCGCCATCTCGGTCACGACATGGCGCACGCGCTTGCGGTGCACGCCCTGCAGCACGAGGTTCGCGTCGTCGAGGTCGTCCAACTTGTACTCGGCGAGGCACGGCTCCGGGCGCAGGCGCGCACACAGCAGCGCGAACGCGTCGGCGCATTCGTGGACCCGCTGGTTGAAGCCGGTCTTGGCGAGCGGTCGCGGTTTCCGCGTGTCCATCACCAGGATCTCGAAGAGCGCGCGATCGAGCGGCACGTGCTCGTACTGCTGCGTCCGGCAGTGCAGCAGCAGCGCGTGCCCGTGCTTGCCGAGCGCCGACGTGAACTGGTCCATGATCCCGCACTTGACCCCGACGAATTCGTTCTCGACGCGGTGCGCGAGCATGGCGATCTCGAGCGGCGGGAGGCCGGTGCCGAGCAGCTGGTCGAGCGCAGTCGCGGTCACGACCTCGATCGCGGCCGACGAGGACAGACCCGAAGCCATTGGCAGGTCCCCGGCGAAGAACAGGTCCACGCCGAACGCCCGCCCGGTCCGCTCCCGGAACGCTGCGACGACGCCGAGCGGGAAGTTGGCCCAGCCGTGCCTGGGATCGCCCTTGCCGCCAAGGTCGGCGGTCGCGACCTCGACCTGCAGCTCCTGCTCACGGCTCGCGACCCGGCAGCGCCCGTTCTCGGCCAGGCGCGCGGCCACATAGACTCCGCGGTCCACGGCCAGGGGGAGCACATCGCCGCCGCTGTAGTCGAGGTGGGCACCGATCAGGTTCACGCGGCCGGGAGCGAAGAACAGGCGCGGCGCGCCGCCGAAGCGGGTGGCGAAGCGGTCGCGAAGCTCGGCGGGAAGCGATGTCATCTGTGACCCTGCGGGCGGCCGATGCTATACCCTCGCGCTCGAACCAAGACATGCTCAGGATCGTCATCGCCGCCCCGGTCTTCGCCCTCGGTTGCGTGCTGGCCGCGCAGGAATCGCGGCCCGCGAGCCAGCCTGCGCAGAAGCTCGCCTACCCCCGCGACCAGGCCCGCGTGATCGCAACCGTCGATGGCGAGCCATTGACGCTCGAGGATCTGCTGCGCCACGTCGACGAGCGGCACGCCCCGGGCTACCGGCAGCTGGTGCAGCTGCCGGGGATCCACGACCTGGCTTCGGCCAAGGCCGCGCTCTGGGTGCGCGCGTTCGCCGATGCCAGGGCGCTGGCAGCCGAGGCGTCGTCGCGCCAGATCCCGCCGAAGGTCGTCGAAGAGTGCCTCTCTGCCGCGCTCAAGAGCGCGTTCGAACCCTATCTCGCGAACTACCAGCAACAACGCCAACAGCAAGGCGTCACCGCCGAGCTCACGCAGGACCGGGTCAACAAGCTGCTGACGCTCTTCCAGAAGGACCAGGGCCTCGAGACCGAGGTGCAGGGCTATCTCGACGCCCTGGTCCCGGACACCGCGACCGAGAAGGAGCTGCACGAGTTCTATACGCGCGAGGCGCGGATGTTCGGCGGCGTGGTGACCCTCGCGCACATCCTGATCCGGCACCGCGATCCCTACACCGGCGAACTGCTGGATGCCGCCGGCCAGGCCGCGGCCCAGGCGCGTCTCGCCGACGCGAAGGCCCGGCTGCTGCCCGACGGCAGCAACTTCGAGGAGGTCGCCAAGCGCTGCTCCGAGGACCGGATCACCGCGAAGAACGGCGGCCTGTTCGAGAACGTGCTGCGGCTCGATCCGCGGTTGCCTGCGGCGCTCTGCCGCGCCGCGTGGAGCCTGAAAGACGGGGAGTGGAAGGGTCCGGTCGAGACCCAGTACGGCCTGCACCTCGTGAAGCGCGTGTCCTTCCTGCAGGACCACTTCGTGCTCTACACGGACCAGATCAAGCCCGAGGTGCGGGCGGCGCTGCGACGCTGGCAACAGGAGAACCTGCTCTTCGGCCTGCGCGAGAAGCGGCGCGTGACGCTCCTCTACTGACCCGGCTCCGCACTGCAGCAGGACGGGGCGTCGGCAGCCGACGACTCGCGGCGATCGGTTGGCCCGCCACGCACCTTCGAGGGGCGTGGCCCGCGCCGCTACGCCCGCGTGACGCGGCACCGCCGCGCGTGGCGGCGCGACGTTCCCCTCGCCGCGCCCTGACGTTCGCGCGAGACATTCTCTCCGAAAGTCGTCGCGCAACTCTGCCACTCACTGCCCGACAGCATCGGACCCTGACTTCGGCGAAGGCCCGCCACCACCCGGTCGGTCTGCGCCGTGGTCCAGACGCAAGGAGCAGAACAGCCCATGACCCACACCCGCAGCCTCGGTGGTACGCTGCTTGCCGTCGCAGCGACCGTGTTGATCTCTCCAACCACTTGCCCGGCGTAGGAACCTCCAGCCCGCACGAAGCGGTGGGCTGGACCGCTGCCCGGCGGGAAGCCCGGGACGTTCCAGTACCTCGCGCAACTGCGGACGCGCTCGTTCAGCCCGGCGCAGGTCATCGCCCTCGCGCGCAGGCAGACGGACCCGATCGTGCGCAAGGGCATGCTCGACAGCCTCGCGGCACTCGCTGCGCAGGACCAGGCGGACGTCCGTCTCACCGTGGAGGGTATGGGCGGCACGTGGAGAGCTAGCCACTGGGCCGCGAACGTCATGCACTGCGATCTGTTCCCGCAGGACGGCGCGCGGCTCGCCGCGCATGCGCGCGTCTTGAAGGTGTGGCCGAATGAGGCACACGAGCCGTCGGACGTGCCCGGAGCTCCCGCCCCGATCTACGACAGCGTGAAGTCCGAGAACCACAACGCGCTGGGGGCGAAGAACCCGCTGGTCGTGCCGATCAAGCAAGAGAACGCGGCAAGGATTGCGGGCAAGGACGTCACGATCGGCTTCTTCGACACCGGTCTCGACGTGG
>CAZSKV010000264.1:0-1688 GCA_964607495.1 uncultured candidatus Brocadiaceae bacterium | reverse complement strand
CGATGCAAGGTCGTAAAATCCTGTGAATAAATGTGTTGCGTCTGAATCCCTGAGCCCACCCAGGACCCGATCCGGACGCGTCGGGTGCCACTGTGGCAGATTGCCTGCGGCGGCCTCCAGCCGAGGGCGCCAAAGTGGCATGGACATGCGCGCGCGCCTTCTCGTCGGACTCCTGCTGCTGCCGGCGGCCGCCGGAGCGCAGGAGTTCGCGGTCAGCCTGACCGACGGCACGACCCGGCGCGGGACGCCGGTGGCCATCGAGGCCAAGGGCGGCAGCTGGACGCTCACGCTGCGCACGGGCACCGAGACCCAGACCCTGGCTGCCGCCCAGGTACTGGCACTGCACGGCAAGCCGCCGCGCCCGCTCGAGCAGAGCTGCGTCCAACTGGTCGGGGGCGACCAGTTCCACGGCGAGGTCCGCGGTGGGGATGCCAGAGGCGAGAGCCTGCTCGTGCATTCGCGCTCGCTCGGCGAGTGCGCCGTGCCGGTCGACCGGCTGCGCACGATCGTGTTCAGCAAGTACGTGCGGGACGTCGAGCCGGACGAATTGCGCGTCCCCGAAGGCAGCCGGGCCGAGGAAGCCCTGTTCCGCAAGGCGCGCCGTGGCTTCGACACGATCATCGGCTCGATCCATCGCTTCACGCGCACCGGAGTCCTCTTCGAGGTCGAGGCCGACAAGCCGCGCGAGTTCGCCTACGAGTCGCTGCTCGGGCTCGCCCTGGTCGGCGGCGTACCGCCGAAGGTCCGGCCGAGCGCCCAGCTGATCACGCGCTCGGGCGACCAGATCGCGGTCGAGATCCTCGGACTCGATCACGAGCAGTTGCGGGTGCGCAGCGAGGGCGAGCAGGTCCTGCTGCTCCCGCTGGCCGAGGTCGCGGCCCTGAACTGCTTCGCGCCGTCGCGCCGGTTCCTCTCCGACCTGACGCCGGAAGGGGTCGAGGAGCGGGCCTTCTTTGCCAAGGCGCCGGTGCCGCTCTACGGGTTCCGCAAGGACCGCAGTGCGACCGGGCAGTTCCTCGCGGTGGGCGGGCTCTGCTATGGCAAGGGCCTCGGAGTCCACAGCCGTGCGCGCCTTTCGTATCGCGTGCCGGCGGGCAGCACGCGCTTCGTGGCCCAGGTCGCGTTCGACGACGAGGCGCTCGAACTGCGCTGGCACAAGCCCGCGGTCGATGTGCGGGTGCAGCTCGACGGGACGACGCTGATCGGCTTCGAGGCGCTGCGCGCGGGTGACGGCATCAAGGCCCTCGGCGCCATCCCGGTCAAACCGGGCTCGTTGCTGACCCTGGAAGTCGACTTCGGACCGGATGCGGATTTCGGCGACCGCGTGGACTGGCTGACGGCGGTGTTCCTCGAGTGAGTCCCACGCCGGGCATGCTCGGCCTGCTGCTGCTCGCCCTGGCGCTGCCGGGCTTGCTGCGGTCGCGGCGGACGCCCGTGGTCGCGAGACTGCTGGCGGCGGGCGCGCTCGTGGCGATCGGCCTGCTCTGCCTGGACTGGCAGCAGACCGTGATCGACACCCGCCAGCCCGAGCTCGTCGTCGTGCCGACCGCGGGTCTGGACGCGGCCGGAGAGAGCTTCGTCGCGCGGCAGCGTCGCACGGCCACGGTCGACGTGCGGGCTGGCGCAGCGCCGTTCGCGCAGCGGCTGGCGCAGGTCGTGCTGGCGCCGCCGCCGGCCGATCGCGCGCG
>CAZSKV010000263.1:0-16541 GCA_964607495.1 uncultured candidatus Brocadiaceae bacterium | reverse complement strand
TGGACGAGCGTGCAGTCGTCCTTGCCGTGCCGTTCGATCAGGATGCGCCGCAAGGACGCGAGCACGCGCTCCGGGTCGGCATCGGGCGCGAAGAGCACGTCGATCTGCACGAGGCCTTCGCGATTGAACATCGCGAGCGAGCGATCCACCGGGATGTAGACCGTGTCGTCGAGGTCCATGCCGAGGACCTGCCCCTTGCTCTCGTTCACGCCGATCACGGTGTAGCGGTCACCGCCGATGCGAATCCGCTGTCCGAGCGGATTGTCCTGGCCGAAGAGCTCGTCCTTGGCCTTGCTGCCGAGCACGGCGAACGCGCGCGATGCCCCGCCCTCGACCGGTGGCAGGTAGCGACCCTGCGTCGTCGTGTAGTTGTAGACGCGCGGCGCGTCCGCCGTGCAGCCGAAGAGGGTCACGCGGCGTTGGCGGCCGTTGCCCTCGATCTGCACGTTGCCGTTGACAAGCGGTGAGACCGCGAGCACGTGCGGCACGCGGCGCAGCGCCTCGGCGTCGGCCAACAGCAAGGGGCGCACGTTGCCGACGATGCCCCCTGGCACGCCGTGCGTGCGGGTCTGCCCAGGGGTGATCCCGATCACGTTGGTGCCGAAGCGCGCGAACTCGGCCATCACGAACCCGTGCAGGCCCTTGCCGAGCGCGGTCAGCAGCACGACCGCGGCGATGCCGACCGCGATGCCGAGTGCGGTCAGGCGCGTCCGCAGCTTGCCGGAGGCCACCGAACCGACGCACAGTGTGATCCAGTCGGCGACGCGCATCGGTTCATCGCCTCGACAAGGCCAGCACCGGATCGAGGCGCGCGGCACGCTGTGCCGGCAGGACGCCGAACACGACGCCGGTGATCATCGCCGTGCCGACCGCGAGCGCGATCGCCCAGGCCGGCGTCGGGCCGTGCAGGGCCGGATAGAGCGAACGGCCGATCTCGGTCAGCACCTGGCCGATCCCCACGCCGAGCAGCGCCCCGAGCAGCGAGAGCATTGCCGCCTCGCCGACGAACGCGAACCGGATGTCGCCGCTGCGCGCGCCCAGCGCCTTCAGCAGGCCGATCTCGGCGCACCGCTGCGCGACCGAGATCACCATGACGTTCATGATCAGGATGCCGGCCACGATCAGGCTGATCATCGCGATGCCGGCGACGGCCAGCGTCACGGCGCCGAGGATGCGGTCGAACGTGCCGGTCACCGCGTCCTGCCGGATCACGGTCACGTCCTCTTCGCCGCTGTGGCGCGCGGTGATGATCCGCCGGATGTCGCGCTCGCACTCCGACATCACCTCGCGGCTCCGGGCCTGCACGAGCACGCGGAACAGCGACGGCCGGTTGAAGAGCGACAAGGCGTCGGCGACGGGGATCAACACGCAGTCGTCGATGTCGAGGCCGATCGAAGTACCCATCGACTCGAGCACCCCGATCAGGCGGAAGCGGCGATCCCCGATCCGCACCCATTGGCCGATCGCGGTCCGATTGCCGAAGAGCTCCTCCCGGACCCTCGCCCCGACCACGCAGATCGAGGCCCCGTCGTGCGGGTCGAAGCCGTTGAGGAACTTGCCCTGCGCGACCGTCAGGTGCCGGACCTCGAGCATCTCCGGCGTCGTGCCGAGGATCGGGCACTCGCGTTCCTTGCCGGCCTGCGACAGCGGGGCCGTACCGAAGGCCAGCGGCGCGACGAGCCTGACGTGCGGAGAGCGGCGCAGCGCCAGCGCGTCGTCGATCGTCAGGTAGCGCGGGGTCGCGGACAGCAAGGGCGGCAGTCCGCCGGTGGTCTCGGTCCGCCCGGGCAGCACGATCAGCAAGTGGGCGCCGATCGCCTGGAACTGCTCGGCGATGTAGCCGCGCGCGCTCTCGCCGAGCCAGGTCAGGACGACGACGGCCGCGACCCCGATCGACATCGCGAACAGGCTCAGCAACGACCGCACGCGCGCGAACCACAGGCTGCGCCAGGAGAACACCAGATGGTCCGCGAGCCTCATCGCTGGTCCTCCGCAACCCGTCCGTCGACCAGGCGGATGTGGCGGCGGGCGCGCCCACCCAGGTCCGGGTCGTGGGTCACGACGGCCAGCGTCAACCCTTCGGCGTTCAACTGCTCGAGCACGGCCACGATGCCGTGGGCCGAGGCGCGGTCGAGGTTTCCGGTCGGCTCGTCGGCGAGCAGCACGGCCGGCCGGGTCACTGCGGCGCGGGCGATCGCGACCCGCTGGCGCTGCCCGCCCGAGAGCTGATCCGGGCGATGGTGCCGGCGGTCGGCCAGGCCGAGCCGGTCGAGCATCGCGCCGGCACGCTCCTTGCGTTCGCGCGGCGGGATCTGTGCGAGCACGAGCGGCAGCTCGACGTTCTGTTCGGCCGACAGGCGCGGCACGAGATGGAAGAACTGGAACACGAAACCGATGCGCTCGCGCCGGGCTGCCGCGAGTTCGTCGTCGGAGAGCCGCGTCGTGTCACGCCCTTCGAGCAGATACGTGCCCGACGTGGGGCGATCGAGCAGACCGAGCACGTTCAACAGCGTCGACTTGCCCGAGCCCGAGGGCCCCATGATCGAGACGTACTCGCCCGGCTCGATCCGCAGCGACACGCCGTCGAGGGCCCGGACGGTCTGGTCGCCGACGACGAACGTGCGGCGCACGTCCACGAGCTCGATCATCGGCCGCCTTCGGGCACTGCGAACGCGCCGGCCTTCACGCCCGGCCGGTCGATCGAGACGACGACGCGCTCGTCTTCAGCGAGGCCGCGCTTGATCTCGGTCCAGACGAAGTTGCCGAGACCGGTTTCGACCTTGCGCTCCTCCAGGGGCCGGTCGAGAGCCGTCCAAATCAGCACGCGCTTGCCCTCGAGCAGCGCCTCGGTCGGCACGCGGAGCGTCGCGGCAGCCCGTTCGAGCACGATCTCGACGTCGGCCGAGGCTCCGGGGAGCACGGCCTTGGCCTCGGCTGCGTCCGCGAAGAGCACTTCCACGTCCACCGTGCGCGCTTCCTTCTCGCGATCCAGCACGTAGGGGGCGATGCGCACGACCTTGCCCGCGAAGCGGCGGCCGGGGTAGGCATCGAGCGCGATCCGAGCCTCCTGACCGATCGCGACCGCCGTGGCGTCGATCTCGTCGATCGGCGCCTTGACGCGCAGGTTCGTCGTGTCGATCAGGTCGATCGCCGGCAACGTCGGAATCCCCGGCGGCGATGGCGTCACGAACTCGCCGAGCTCGCAGTTCACCTCGGCGACGACGCCCGCGAACGGGGCGGTGAGCACCGTGCGAGCGAGCGAGGCCTTCGCCGCGAGCACCCGCCGGCTGGCCACCGTGACCGCGGCCCGCGCCGCCTCGAGCTCGGCCTTGCGCGCGCGGGCCTCGGCGAGGAGGCGTTCCACGCGTTCCGGCGAGGCGATGGCGCCGAGCTCCTGCTGCCGCTTGCTCTCGCTCTCGGCGACCTCGGCGAGCCGTGCCGCCTGCTCGACCAGGGCGTGGGCGCGCACCTCTTCGCTCTCGGCGAGATGCACCTGTGCGCTCAGGTCGCCGTTCCAGAGCTCGATCAGGACCTGACCCGCGACGACCTGTGCTCCCTCGCGCACCTCGAGCCGGTGCACCTGGCCGCCGATCTGCGGCGCGAGCTTGGCCCGGCGCGCGGCTTCGACCGTGCCGGCGCGCGTGTTGGCGACGATCGCCTCGACGGCTCCCTTGCTGGCCGCGTGCAGGATCACGGGCACCGGGGCGCCACGGCTGCGCTGCCAGTAGAAGAACCCGGCGGTCGCGGCGACGGCGAGCAGCAGCAGGATTCCGAATGCACGCATCGAGGCGTCCAGATTGACCATCCTGGAGGCCCGGTGTCCAGCAGGCGGAGAAACTCCGCCCAGAGCTTGAGCAGTTATGGCGCCGCGCGACACTCTGCAGCACACGCGACGATGTCGAGCCCGACCCAGGATCCCAAGACGGAGAAGACGCACTGGTTCGGGCGCAGGCGCGGTCGGCGCGTCGGCGCGGCGCCGGGCACCCTGGTCGCCGATCCGACCGCCCCGAAACCAGTCCTGCACGTGATCGCATACGGGCCGCAGGGAGTGGTCGACCAGCCGATCACGGACTTGAAGACACTGCCGGCGATCCTCGGTCAGTGGCCGGTCACCTGGCTGAACGTCGACGGCCTGGGCGACGTGGGCGTGATCCGGCAGCTCGGGGAGATCTTCGAGCTGCACCGGCTCGCGCTCGAGGACGTGATGAACGTGCACCAGCGCGCCAAGGTCGAGGACTACGACGAGCACGAGTTCATCGTCGTGCGCATGCTGAATCCCGGGGAGCAGCTCGACACCGAGCAGTTCAGCATGTTCCTGGGCCGCAATTTCGTGCTGACCTTCCAGGAGAAGACCGGCGACTTCTTCGACAGCGTGCGTCAGCGGATCCGCGACGGCAAGGGCCGGATCCGCACTGCTGGCGCCGACTACCTGACCTACGCGTTGATCGATGCGCTGATCGACAGCTTCTTCCCGGTCATCGAGCGATACGGCGACCGGCTCGACCGCCTCGAGGAGTCGATCCTCGGCCCCTGTGTGCACGAACAGGTCGTCGCCGAGATCCACGCGATCAAGCGCGACCTGCTGACGCTGCGCCGGTCGATCTGGCCGCAGCGCGAGGCCCTCTCGGTGCTGCTGCGCGGCGACAGTCACCACGTGGCCAAGGAGACCCGCATCTACCTGCGTGACTGCTACGACCACGTCGTGCAGATCATCGATCTGCTGGAGACCTACCGCGAGATCAGTGCAAGCCTCTTCGAGGCCTACCTGTCGACGGTCAGCAACCGGATGAACGACATCATGCGCGTGCTGACCGTGATCTCGGTGATCTTCATGCCGCTGACCTTCATCGCCGGCGTCTACGGGATGAACTTCCACGACGGCGACGGCGCGATGCCGCTGAACATGCCCGAGCTGACCTGGCGCTACGGCTACATGTTCTGCCTCGGGCTGATGGCCCTGGTCGCTTGCGGGATGCTGGTCTACTTCCGGCGCAAGCGCTGGATCTGAGGCTCGCTATCGCGGCTGGCTCGCGGCGCCCGCAGCGGGCCGGACCCACGGCCTGCCGTCCATGTGGATGCCGAGGCCTGCCGAGTGCTGGCCGTCCTTGTGCGTCATCAACAGCGACGGCGCGCCCTCGTCGTTCAGCGCGAGGTGGAAGCGCAGCATCCGTTCCTTGTCGGTCATCATCAGATGCGGAAGCCCGGCGCCATCGACGGCGATGCCGACCCGCTGCCCTTCGTCGCCGTCCTTGAGCACGGCGATCGGTTCGAGGCCGCGCATGCCGATCTCGATCCGGACCTTGCCGTGCTTGTCGCGCATGAACAGGCGCGGTGCGTCGTTCACGACTTCGAGCGAGGCGTGTTCCTTGCCCTTGGCGTCGACGAGCACGAACCGGCTCCCACGCACCTCCTGGGGTTGCACCGGGTCCTGGGGTCGCCACGCGAGCGAGAGCATGGCACCGGCCCCGAGCACGAGCCCGAGCAACCAGCGACGCAGCGATCGCTGGGAACGCTCGAGGTGATCGAGGCGGGCATGGAGTCCGGTGGGGGATTCGGAGGTCGGAGTCAGGTCGGGATCGCGCATCGTCGGGGGATCGTAGGCTCTCATCGGGCCCATGCCGACGAGGGGTCGGCAGACAGCGGGTCGCGGGCAGGATTTTCTGGTACCGCATGTTCCGTCTCGGAACGATCCGGCACTCATCAGGGGGCCTTGCGGAAGCTCCCTGCCTGAACAGGATCCAGTGCTCCTCCCTGATCCTCCCGGACTCACCATGCCCAAACTCTCGCGTTCCCTGCGGTCGAACCTCCACCTGGGTCTCGCCGCTGCCTTGCTCCTCTGCACCGCCGCTCCCGTGTTCGCCCAGAACGGCAGCGGTCAGGACACCTGGGGGATCCCGATCGCGCCGCAGCGCGGCGTGACCGAGGACGTGGTCGGCATGCCGCCGCCACCGAAGGCCCTGATGTGCGGCGAAGGCTCCTCGCACCGCTTCCACGTGCCGGCCGGCGCCAGCAACGTGCCGCAGCCGAACACGCCCGCGACCCGCTGCGAGGAGCCGATCGGGACCGGACCGACCGCAACCGGCCTGTTCCAGTTCTTCCAGAACAGCTCGGTCAAGCCGACCGGTGCCTCGACCTCGCCGCGGACCCCCGAGCCGGCGTCGCTTATCAACCGCGACACTGCTTTCCAGACCGGCAACTGGTATGCGGCCCTGTCGCGCGACAGCGCCGAGACCTGGACCCACATCCCGCCGAGCACGTTCTTCGCGTCGGTGGACGGTGGCTTCTGCTGCGACCAGAAGGCCGTCTACGTGCCCTCGCACGACATCGTGATCTGGCTGCTGCAGTACCAGGCCGGCGCGACCAAGAACACCTACCGCTTCGCGGTGGCCAAGGGTCGCGACAAGCTGCGCTCGGGCCTCGCCGGCGACTGGTACTACTACGACTTCTTCCCGACGCACCTCGGCTGGGGCAGTGGCTACTGGCTCGACTACCCGGATCTGGCGTTCGACGGCACCTGGTTGCACTGCTCTGCCAACGTGTTCCCGATCAGCGCCGGCAGCAGTGGCGCAGTGCGCTGGCGCATCAGCCTCGACAACATGCGCGACGGGGTCGGCGCGAGCTACTCGTACTCGACGAACGCGAGCCTGCTCGGCGGCAGCTACCGCTTCTCACAGGGCGCACTGAACGGCTCGATGTACTGGGCCTGCCACAAGAACACCGGCGCCGTCTACGTCTACGAGCTGCCCGAGGCCAGCGGCACCTGGACGCGCTACGAGCGCGCGGTCGCGGTCTGGCAGAGCACGAACATGAGCGCGCCGTGCCCGGACGGCCGCGACTGGTGCGGCTTCTCCGACCACCGGATGTACGGCGGCTGGGCCAGCAGCACGGAGATCGGTTTCTCGTGGGACTGCGACAACACGACCGGACGTGCGCGGCCCTATACGCGCGTCGCGCGCTTCCGCACCTCGGACAAGACCCTGATCGCCGAGCACGACATCTGGAACGCCGACAACGCGCTGCTCTACGCCGCGGGCTGCACCAACAACCAGGGTGACGTCGGCTTCGTGATCTCGTTCGGCGGCCCGACGCGCTACGTCGGCGGCACCGCGACGATCATCGACAGCTACCAGCCCTGGGGCGGCCTGACCCTCTACTCGATGGGCACCGGCAACAGCGGCCCGGAGATCAACCGGTGGGGTGACTACTTCCAGGTGGCCCGCCACCCGTTGAACGGCAAGACCTTCGTCGGCAACGGGCAGATCCTGGTCGGTGGTCCCTCGTCCGCCTACGCGCAACCCAAGTGGACCTGGTTCGGCCGCGACGACTTCGCGCCGGTCTGGGTGGTTGCGAACGTGCAGTCGACCGGCGACACCGCCGTGGCGCTGACGATCGACGTGACCGACCGCAGCGGGCTCAAGAACGGGACGACGCCGTTCACGCGCACCTACGCGCCGCGCCAGGGTTACAAGATCACGGCGCCTGAGACGTCGCAGAGCGGCTCGACCTACTACGTGTTCGACCGTTGGGCCTACAAGTCGACGCCGACCTCGGCGTACGTGCTGCAGCCGGTCGACCAGCTGGTGCTGGACATCGACGACATCGGCTCGCTCGACGACGTCTGCGAAGCGCGCTACGTGCTGCGTGGAACCCTGAACGTCCAGTCGACCAACCCGGCGAGCGGCGTCGCGATCACGGTCAGCAAGGCCGACATCAACGGCGCGCAGAACGGCACGACCGCGTTCACGCGCTACTACAAGGACACCGAAGTCGTCACGCTGACAGCGCCGGCGAGTTCGGGTGGCATCCCGTTCAAGCGCTGGCGGTTGAACGGTCTCAACCAGACGCTCGGAGTGACGACGCTGAATGTGACCGTGAGCGGCACCGACACGGCGATCGCCGACTACTACGCGCGCACGGCGGGCAGCTTCACGGCGTTCGGGGCCTCCTGCTCGGGCACGACCGGCCTGTCGAAGCACACCTGCAGCTCGGCCAAGGGCTACCCCTTCGCCGGGGACACGGTCACCGCCACGCTGAGCTCGGCCCGCGCGAGCACGAGCGCGGTGTTCTTCATCGGTGGTTCGAACACGACCTGGGGGGCCTTTGCACTGCCGCTGAATCTCGGGATCGTGGGCATCAACAACTGCTTCCTGCGCGTCTCGACCGACCTGAGCGTCAACACGGCGACCAACGGCGCCGGCACGGCGTCCGTGCCGATCCCGGTCCCGAACAACGTGTCGCTGATCGGCAAGCATGTCTACTCGCAGTTCTGCTACATCGATCCGGGCGCGCCGTACACGCTGCCGGTGCCGTTTTCGCACGGCGTCGACTGGCTGATCGGCGGCGATCAGTGAGCTGAGGGCTGGCCAGGGACCGGGGTGGCGGCGAAAAAACCCGCCACCTCGCGTTCGCTTCCGGGTCTTCTCCCCGCTGTCGGGCTGCATCCCACCCTGCACGAGGTGATGCAATGACCGAAGCCACGATCGACACGAAGAAGCTCGACGAGTTCATGGGCAAGGCCGTCGGCGACATGGGCGCCGCGCTCGATGCCGCACTGATCCTGCTCGGCGACAAGCTGGGCCTCTTCAAGGCCATGGCTGCCGGACCGGTGACCCCGACGGAGCTCGCGCAGCGCACCGAGACGCACGAGCGCTATGTGCGCGAATGGCTCGCGGCCCTGGCCGCAGGCGGCTACTGCCAGTACGACGCGAAGAGCAAGCGCTTCTCGCTCTCACCCGAGCAGGCGTTCGCGCTCGCGATCGAGGGGAGCCCGGCCTTCATCCCGGGAGCGTTCCAGGTGGTCACGGCGATGATCAAGGACGGGGAGAAGGTCGCCGAGGTGTTCCG
The DNA here is from genome assembly GCA_964607495.1 of uncultured candidatus Brocadiaceae bacterium. GTDB lineage: Bacteria > Planctomycetota > UBA1135 > UBA1135 > UBA2386 > CAZSKV01. The sequence goes on along the minus strand of CAZSKV010000263.1, from coordinate 7,697 downwards.
CAGCGGCAAGGGCCTCGGTTGGCACGAGCACCACCACGATCTCTTCCACGGCACCGAGCGGTTCTTCCGCCCCGGCTACGTCGCCAATCTGGTGTCGAGCTGGATTCCGGCGCTCGAAGGTGTCGACGCGAAGCTGAAGGCCGGCGCGCGCGTCGCCGACGTCGGCTGCGGCCATGGCGCCTCGACGATCCTGATGGCGCAGTCCTACCCCAAGTCGAAGTTCTTCGGCTTCGACTACCACGAGCCATCGATCCGCTGGGCGAGGAAGGCCGCGGCGCAGGCCGGCGTGGCGGATCGGATCACGTTCGAGGTCGCCAGGGCCACGGACTTCCCCGGGCGCGACTACGACCTCGTGGCCTGCTTCGACTGCCTGCACGACATGGGCGATCCGGTCGGCGCCAGCAAGCACGTGCGCGAGGCGTTGCGGCCCGACGGCACCTGGCTCCTGGTCGAGCCGTTCGCCAACGACAAGCTCGAGGACAACCTGAACCCGGTCGGGCGCGTGTTCTATGCCGCCTCGACGCTCGTGTGCACGCCTGCCTCGCTCTCGCAGGAGGTCGGCGCCGGACTCGGTGCCCAGGCCGGCGAGGCGCGCCTGCGCGAGGTCGTGACGCAGGGCGGGTTCAAGCGCTTCCGCCGCGCGACCCAGACGCCGTTCAACCTGATCCTCGAAGTGCGGCCCTGAGGCTCACCACCGCAGGCGCTGGCGGAGTGTGGTCACGTGGGCGACGTGGTGCCGCCCATGCCAGGCATAGAGCGCGAGCATGTGCGCGAGCGTGAAGGTCTTGCCCTGTTCGGGGTGGAAGTAGGTGCGCTCGAGGTCGGCAGGTCCGATCGCGCGCAACACGTTCAGCCAGCGCGCGTGCACGTGCTCGAGGATCGCGAGCGAGACTTCGATCGGCGTGGTCCGTGAATCGGCGAGCTCGGCCCACGCCGCCTCGAGGTAGGGCTTGACCGTCGGCCGCGTCTCGGTCAGCACGAGCTTCGTGCGCACGTAGGCGTTCACGTGGCTGTCGGGCACGTGGTGCACGACCTGGCGGACGGTCCAGCCACCCTCGCGGTACGGGGTTGCGAGCTGCTTCTCGTCGAGGCCGCGCACGGCTTCGCGCAGGGCGCGCGGCGCGGCTGCGATCTCCTCGAGCCAGCGCGCGAGGTCAGGGGTGGTCGGGGGTGTGAACGGGCCGATCGGGTAGCGGGGGTCCGCGCTCATGCCTCAGACACTATCCACCGCCGCCGCCAGCAGGTCACCCTGGTTGCCGCGCGAGGCCGGCCGCGTGAACGGGAGCATGCAGACGTCGAGCAGCGTGACCACGACGCGCAGCATCGGCTCCTTGACCAGGTGCTGCACGTGGACCTGCGCCGAGCCCCATTGCAGATCGAGTGCGAGCGGCTCGTGGGTCGGGGCCATGTCGTGCGTGACCTCGAGGCGGACGTCCGCGTGCAGCTTGTCCTCGAGCCAGCGCGCGAGCGTGTGGCTCGCGGCGAGGGCGCCGGGCTCGGGGCGATGGGCGATCCGCACGGTCGTGACCGGCGTTGGCTGCCATTCGAGCTGCTCGAAGGCCTCGGCGATCGCACGCCGCCAGGGTGCGAGCCGGAAGTGCGCCAGGTCGAGCATGCGCACGTCGGGCAGGCCCTTGCACCGTTCGAGATCGCGCACCGGCTGGTCGAACTCGCTGGAGTCGATCGTGGTCTGATCGGCGAGATCGGCCAGCAGCAGCAGGCGCTGCTCGTTCTCCGGGATCTGGGCGCTCCAGAACAGGTGCACCGGGATGTCGTTGACGAGCAACGGGCGGATCAGGCCGGGCAACTGCACGAGCTCGTGCGGCGGCAGGGTCAGGTCGATCTTCTCGAGGATCATCACCCTGCCCTTGCCGGCCTGCCGGATGTCGGCACTGACGGTGGCCGTGATTCCGGCTGCCGTCGGGTCGAGGTGCAGGACGAAGGCGCGGCTGGGGTGGCGCACGGACAGGCGGGCGAGGATCTCGTCCGCGTCGGTCTCGCCCGTGCCGTCGAACACGCCGATGAAGTTCATCGTCAGCGCCCGGTTCAGCGGCTCCTCGTCGCGCCGGCCGTGCTCGTGCGCGGTCTGCCAGAGTTTGGCCAGGGCGCGGTCGAGTTGCGTGAGGTCGGCGACTGGCTCGTCGAGCATCAGCGCACCGCTCACGGTTTCCTCCACTCGCGGCCGTCCCCGAGCAGCGCGTCGGCCGCCTGCGGGCCCCAGGAACCGGCCTCGTAGGGCAGCGGCGCCATGCGGTTCCTGCGCCAACCCTCGACGATCGAGTCGACGAGCCGCCAGGCCTCTTCGACTTCGTCCCGGCGCGCGAAGAGCGTCGAGTCCCCGAGCATCGCGTCGAGCAGCAGCCGCTCGTAGCTGTCGGCGGAGGAGCCACCGAAGGTCGTGCCGTAGCGGAAGTCCATCCGCACGTCGCGCAGCTTGTAGTCGGGGCCAGGCACCTTCGAGCCGAAACGCAGCGAGATGCCCTCGTCCGGCTGGATGCGCAGCAGCAGGATGTTGCTGTCGAGATGGGCCAGGCCGGCGCTGTTGAAGAGCTTGTGCGGCGGGCGCTTGAAGTGGATCGCGACCTCCGTCGTGCGGCGCGGCAACCGCTTGCCCGAGCGCAGGAAGAACGGCGTGCCGCCCCAGCGCCAGTTCTCGACTTGCAGCCGCACGGCGGCGTAGGTCTCGGTGTTCGAGTCGGCGAGCACGCCGTGCTCCTCGCGGTAGCCGGGCGCTTCCTTGCCGCCGAAGAACGCGCGCGTGTACTGGCCGCGCACCGTGCAGCGGCGCACCTCCTCGGGCGTCAGCGTGTGGATCGAACGCAGTACCTTCACCTTCTCGTCGCGCACGGCGTCTGCCGAGAGCGAGGCCGGCGGTTCCATCGCGATCAACGTCAGCACCTGCAGCAGGTGGTTCTGGATCATGTCGCGGATGATCCCGGCCTCCTCGAAGTAGCTGCCGCGGCCCTCGACGCCGATCGACTCGGCGACCGTGATCTGCACGTGGTCGATGAACTTCTCGTTCCACAGCGGTTCGAAGATCCCGTTCGCGAAGCGCATCGCGAGGATGTTCTGGACCGTCTCCTTGCCCAGGTAGTGGTCGATGCGGAACACCTGGCGCTCGCGGAACGCGGCTGCCACCTGGTCGTTGAGGGCCTTCGCCGACACGAGGTCGTGGCCGAAGGGCTTCTCGACGATCACGCGCGCGAAGCGGCCGTTCTGCTCGTGCGAGAGTCCGGTCGCCGCGAGCTGTTGCAGGATCGTCGAGTAGGCCGAGGGCGGGGTCGCGAGATAGAAGAGCCGGTTGCCCTGCGTCCCGCGCGTGCGGTCGATCTCGTCGAGCCGCTGCGCGAGGGCCTTGTAGCCCTGCGGATCGCCGAAGTCGGCGGTGTGGTAGAAGATCCCGTCGCGCATCTGCGCGAGCGCCTCGTCCCCCTTGCCGCGGGCGAACTGGCGCACGCCGTCGACCAGGTCCTCCTGGAACTCGGCATGCGTCTTGGCGCGGCGCGCGAAGCCGACGACCGAGAAACCCGGTGGCAGCAGCCCGTCTTGCGCGAGCCCCATCAGCGACGGCACGAGCTTGCGCCGCGTCAGGTCGCCGGTTGCGCCGAAGATGACGAGCGTGCAGGGCCTGGTGCGGCGGGACGTCGACAGTTCCTCGGCCAAGGGGTTCGGCATGTCGGGTTTATCGGCAGCGCGCGGTGGGAGACGCAGAATCCGGGAAGGAATCCTCTTAGAGAAGTACGCGGTACTTTCAGCTCAAGGACAGCATCCGCTGCAGGGGCACGAGTGCGCGCTGGCGCAGGCCTTCGTCGAGCTCGATCCGGGGCGCCAGGTCGCGCAGGGCGAGATACATCTTCTCGAGCGTGTTGAGCTTCATGTGCGGGCAGGAGCTGCACGCATTGCAGCCGTGCCCGTCCTCGACCGGAGCCTGGATCAAGGTCTTGTGCGGCGCGGCCTTGTGCATCGTGTGCAGGATGCCGCTCTCGGTGCCGACGATGAAGGTCGTGCCGGGATCGTCGCGGACGAACTCGAGCAAGCGCCGCGTGCTGCCGACGAAATCGGCGTGGCGCAGGATGTGCTCCTCGCACTCCGGGTGGGCGATGAACTTGGCCCCGGGGTTCCTCGCCTTGAGCTCGAGTGTCAGCCGCTCGCTGAACGTGACGTGCACGATGCACGTGCCCGGCCAGAGATCCATCTTGCGTCCGCAACGGCGCGCGAGCCAGGCGCCGAGGTTCTTGTCGGGACAGAACAGGATCGGTCGTGTGGGCGGGACCGCGCGCACGATCTTCTCGGCGTTGCTGCTCGTGCAGATGATGTCGCTCTCGGCCTTGGCTGCCGCCGTGGTGTTGATGTAGCTGATCACATAGTGCTCGGGATGAAGGCGCCGCCACTGCGCGAGCGCCTCGCCCGGGCAGGACTCGGCCAACGAGCAGCCGGCCTTCAGGTCGGGCACGAGCACGATCTTGCCCGGGTTCAGGATCTTCGCGGTTTCCGCCATGAAGTGGACCCCGCAGAACAGGATCACCTCGACATCCGTGGCGTCCCGCGCGCGCTTCGCGAGGTCGAGCGAGTCGCCGAGCGCATCCGCGACGTCCTGGATGTCCGGATCCTGGTAGTAGTGCGCGAGGATGATCGCCTTGCGGGAGCGCTTGAGACGCTCGATCTCGGCGAACAGATCGAGACGCGGATCGATCGCGGTCGTGACCATCGGCTGATCAGCATCATGGGACGCGGCTCCTGGGTCGCCAAGAGCCGCGGCGGTCATCGACTGGCCGGGCGTGAGGCAGGCCGCGTCGCCAGCGCTTCGCGGTAGCGTTGTTCCCGGATCGGCACCTGCTCGACGAGATCCCGGGGAGCGGCCTTGTCCGTGTCGGCGAGCTGCCGGCAGACCCTGGCGGCTTCGAGCGCACCGGCTGGATCTCCGGCATGCAGCCGGGCTTCGGCGCGCACGTAGGCGTTGCGCAGGTCTTTGGGCTCGAGCGCGAAGGCGCGCTCGGCCGCGGCCAGCGCCTGCTGGCTGTCGGTCGCATGGCGCGCGGTCGGGAACCAGATCGAGACCGTCGCCCGGTGGCGCCAGGCATCCGCGCACTCGGGCAGCGCGCTGCAGAACTCCCGTGCTGCCTCGTGCCGCTCGTCGGTCTTGCCTTGCCGCTCGAGCGCCCGCAGGAGCCCGTGGTGGGCCGGCGCGAACCGGGGCCCCACCGCGAGCGCCGCCCGGAACTCCCGCTCCGCTTCGGCGAGCGCATCACGATCGAGCAGCAGGAGGCCCAGGTTGACGTGCGTCTGCACGTGCCAGGGCGCGAGCTTCAGGGCCGCGCGGTACTCGCGCTCGGCAGCGGCCCGGTCGCCGTCCGCCGCCAGCGCCTTGGCCAGGAAGAAGCGCGGCGCCACGAGCATGGGCTCCTGTTCGCATGCGACCCGCAGGTGCTGCAGCGCAGCCCGCGGCTGATCCTGCAACATGAGCGTCCTCCCCTCCAGCAGCTGCACGAGCGGATGCCCGCCGTCACTGGCGCGCGCGGCAGCAAGGCACGCCCGCGCTCCCTCCAGCGAACCCTGTTGTGCGAGCACGAGCCCGAGCGCCGCGCGGTGTTCGACGTGCGCAGGTTCCAGCTCACAGGCGCGTTGCAGCGCGGTCACGGCGGCCTCGACCGCGCCGTCGATCGCGTCGAGTTGGGCCTTCGCGTGCCAGGCGCCCGCGTTCACCGGTGCGAGCGTGAGGGCGTGGTCGAGGGCGCGGCGCGCCTCGGCGTGCTGTCCGAGGCAGGTCTGCATGCGGCCGACTCCGATCCAGGCCTCGCCCGAATCGGGCGCCAGGCGCGTGGCGCTGCGATAGCGCTCCAAGGCCTTGGCCGGCTCGATCTCGCGCCACATGTGGCCGAGCAGCAGCCAGGTGCGGGCCGAGTCCGGCCAGAACGACTTCAGCACCGCTTCGCAGTCGATCGCGCGCGCCGCGTCGCGCGTGTGCGAGATCGCATGCGCCCAGGTGGAGGCCAGGAAGCGCCGCGGCCGATCGGAGGTCAGCATCGCCTGGGTCAGCATCGTGACCGCCGGTTCGAAGTACTTGCCCTTGCGCTTGTGTCCGAGCCACAGGTAGTGCTGCGCGACCACCAGACGCTCGAGCGCAGTGCTGGCGCCCGCGAAGTCCTTGGCGAGCTCCTTGGCCTTTGCGGTGTCACTCGTGTGGTTCAACAACACGGCCTCGAGCCGGCGCAGGACCTGGGTGCGCGGGCGCGCCGGCACGAGGCGATCGAGCTCCTCGAGCGCCGCCCGGAACGGCTTCTCGGTCCGCGCATCGCGGTCGATGCAGCAGTAGACGAGGCCGACGACCGCGGCCTCGTGTCCGGGTTCGAGCGCCAGCGCGCGCCGGAACGCGCTACGGGCCTGCGCGCGCGAGCCTTCGTCGAGCAATTGGTAGTAGCCCTCGTCCAGCGCGTCCTCGAGCCGGTCGGCCTGCAGGGCCGAGGCACCGGCATGCAGCTCCGGCATCTTCGCGACCAGGAACCCGCCGAGCGCGGTCACCAGCGGGAACGCCACGAACACGACCGCGAGCGCGCGCGCCTTCCAGGGTTCGCGGCGCGCCCAGCGCTGCAGACGTTGCCACGGCGATGGCCGCCGGGCGGCAACCGGCCGATAGGCGAGGAATGCCTCGAGGTCCGCGGCCAGGGTTTCCGCGCTCTGGTACCGGCGCGCCGGGTCCTTCTCGAGGGTCTTGAGCACGATCGCCACGAGGTCGTCAGGCACCGCGGCGTTCAGCCGCGCCGGATCGACGGGCTCGGCCGAGAGGATCTCCTGGACGACCTGCAGGCTCGTTTCGCCCTCGAACGGCCGCCGGAGCGTCAGCATCTCGTAGAGCGTGACCCCGAGGGAGAACAGATCGCAACGCTGGTCGACGCGGGCCGGCCGGCGCTGCAGGAGTTCGGGCGCCATGTAGGCCGGCGTCCCCGGCAATCCGCCGCTCGCGGTCAGCGCCGGCAGCGTGTCGAGGCGCGCGAGGCCGAAGTCGGTCAACACGGCGCTCCCGTCCTGCCGGACGAGGATGTTGCCGGGCTTGACGTCGCGATGCACGACCCCACGGGCGTGCGCATGCGCGAGGGCCCTGGCCACCTGCAGCGCGATGTCGACGGCAGCAGCCACGTAGCTGCCATGGTGCGGTAGCGCCGCCGCCACCAGATGACCCGCGTCCAGGGAACCCGGCGCCCGACCCGAGAGCTCGGACATGATGCGCGAGAGCGGCGTGCCGGGGACCAGCTCGAGGGCCAGGAAGTGCGTCCCGTTGGCGACCCCGGACTGGATGACCTTGACGATCCCAGGATGGTCGAGGGTGGCGACCGTCGCGGCCTCGCGGTGGAAGCGCGCGACGGCGCCAGGCGAGGCCATGCGCTCGAACGGCAGCACCTTGAGCGCGACCTTGCGGCCCAGCGACAGCTGCACCGCTTCGTAGACCGTGCCCATGCCGCCGCTGCCGAGCTCCCGCTCGATCCGGAAGTCACCCAGCACCAGGGTGCCGGGCGCGTCTTCGGCGGGGTCCGGATCGAGCATCGGCTGCAGCAGATCCTGCAGGTCGGGGTTCTCGCGCAGCAACCGCTCCCGCAGCGCCGGGTCCGCGGTGGCCCGTAGATAGACGTCGAGCGCCTGCTGGAGGCGCTCCATGCTGTTCCGGCCGGATGGGGTCATTGCGCGCGCCTCCTGGTCAGTGC
>CAZSKV010000262.1:0-2702 GCA_964607495.1 uncultured candidatus Brocadiaceae bacterium | reverse complement strand
CCATCTTCATCGCCTCGAGGGTCAGGAGCGGCATCCCTTCGCTGACCGGCTGGCCCTCCTTGCAGTGGATCGCGATCACGGTTCCGGGCATCGAGGCCCCGACCTGGTCCGGGTGCCCGCGCTCGGCCTTGCGCCGGGCCGCGGTGGTCGCAGCCAGCGTCCGGTCGCGGACCGAGACCTGGCGGCTCTGGCCGTTGAGCTCGAAGTAGACCGTGCGCATCCCGTCCTCGGTCGGATCGCCGATCGCCTGCAGCGAGATCACGAGGGTCTTGCCGGGCTCGAGCTCCACCCAGATCTCCTTGCCGGTCTCCATGCCGTAGAAATACGTGGGTGTGTCGAGGATCGACACGTCTTCGTAGCTTGCGAGACCTTGCCAGTATTCGTCGAGCACGCGCGGGTAGAGGGCGCTGCTGACGGCTTCGTGCGGCGCGAACTTCCGGCCGTGCTTCTTCTCCAGCTTCTGCGCGAGTGCGTCGAGGTCGAGCGGCGGCAGGCTGTCGCTCGGGTTGCCGGTGACCGTCGGCAGGCCCTTGAGGATCGCGCGGCGCAGGTCCTCGGGGAACCCGCCCGGCGGGTGTCCGAGATGGCCCTGGAAGTAGGTCACGACGCTCTCGGGGAAGTTGAGCCCATGCGCCTCGGTCAGCACCTTCTGGCGCGTCGCCATCACCATCTCCTCGAACCCGGGCTTGCGGACCAGCAGGTCGCTCTGCACCAGGAAGATCGCGAAGTCGCCGACCATCTTGCTGCTCGGCGTGACCTTTGGGATGTCGCCGACGAGCTGGTTGACCACCGCGAACGCGTCCTTGACGTCGTTCCAGCGCTTGAGCAGCCCGAGCTCGGCCACCTGCGGCCGGAGGTTGCTGTACTGGCCGCCCGGGATCTCATGGTAGTAGACCTCGCTGGTGCAGCTCTTGAGGCCCGACTCGAAGGGGGCGTAGAACTCGCGCACCACCTCCCAGTAGTCGCAGAGCGGCTGCAGCCGCTTGTTGGTGAGGCCGGTCTCGCGCGGCTGGCCGCGCAGCGCCGCGACCAGCGCGTTCATACTCGGCTGGCTGGTGAGTCCGGCCATCGGCGCGAGCGCCACGTCGACGACGTGCACGCCGCAGCGCACGGCCTCCATCAGCGTCGCGACGCCGTTGCCGCTGGTGTCGTGCGTGTGCAGGTGGATCGGCACGCGGACCGTCTCGCGCAGCCGGCTGATCAGCAGCTCGGCCGCCTTCGGCCGCAGGAGCCCGGCCATGTCCTTGATGCAGAGGAAGTGCGCGCCGAGGTCCTCGATCCGCTTCGCGAGGTCCAGGTAGTACTCGAGCGCGAACTTCCTGCGCGCCGGGTTGGCGACGTCACCCGTGTAGCACATCGCGATCTCGCAGACCTTGCCGGTCCTCTGGATGCGGTCGACCGAGATCCGCATCGACGAGAGGTCGTTCAGCGAGTCGAACACGCGGAACACGTCGACACCGTGCTGTGCCGCTTCGTCGATGAAGGCCTCGACGACATGGTTCGAGTAGCTCGTGTAGCCGACGGCGTTGGCGCCGCGCAGCAGCATCTGGTGCAGCACGTTCGGCACCGCCCGCTTGAGCTTGCGCAGGCGGTCCCAGGGATCCTCGTTCAGGAAGCGGTAGGCGACGTCGAAGGTGGCTCCGCCCCAGTCCTCGAGCGAGAAGAGCTCGTCGGCCAGCTGCGCCGTGGCCGGGGCGATCTTCAGCAGGTCGCGCGTGCGGACGCGGGTCGCGAGCAGGCTCTGGTGGGCATCACGGAACGTGGTGTCGGTCAGCAGCACGCGCTTCTGCTCGAGCACCCACTGCGCGAGACCGGTCGCGCCGCGCTCGGCGAGGATCTGCGCGGTGCCGCGCGGCGCCGGTTCGGGCACGACCGGCACGCGGGGCTCGGCAAAGATCGAGGGCTTCTGCCGCTGGTCCTTGCGGATCGTCGGGTGGCCGTTGACCGCGACGTTCGCGAGGTACCCGAGCAGCTTGGTCGCGCGGTCGCGCCGTGGCGTGAACTGGAAGAGCTCGGGCGTCTCGTCGATGAACCGCGTCCAGGTCTCGCCGATCAGGAAGGTCTCGTGCTGCAGCACGTTCTCGAGGAACGGCAGGTTGGTCTTGACCCCGCGCACGCGGAACTCGCGCAACGCGCGCAGTCCCTTGCGCGCCGCGCCGTGGAAGGTCGGCGCGAAGGCCGTGACCTTGACCAGCAGCGAGTCGTAGTGCGGCGAGATCTGGGCGCCCGGGTAGCCGTTGCTCGTGTCGGTGCGGATGCCGAAGCCGTGCCCCGAGCGGAACGCGCGGATCACGCCGGTGTCGGGCATGAAGTTGTTGGTCGGATCCTCGGTCGTGACCCGGCACTGGATCGCGTAGCCGCGCGTCTGCACGTCGCGCTGCGCGTAGATGCCGACCTCTTCCGACGCCAAGGCATGCCCCTCGGCGATCCGGATCTGCGCCTGCACGAGGTCGATTCCGGTCACGATCTCGGTCACCGTGTGCTCGACCTGCAGCCGCGGGTTGACCTCGATGAACCAGTGCTGCTTGCCGGACACGAGGAACTCGACCGTCCCCGCGTTCGAGTACTTGCAGGCGCGCGCGATCGCGAGCGCATCGGCCAGGATCTGGGCGCGCACGCCCTCGTGCAGGTTGTAGGCCGGCGCGATCTCGATGATCTTCTGGTGTCGGCGCTGGACCGAGCAGTCGCGCTCGTAGAGGTGC
>CAZSKV010000261.1:0-2873 GCA_964607495.1 uncultured candidatus Brocadiaceae bacterium | reverse complement strand
CATCTCGAAGGAAGGCGCGGTGAAGCAGTCGGAGACCGTCTCCTACGACTGCGCGCTCGAGATCGCGATCGAGTACAACGACGGCTACCAGGAAACGATCTTCACCTTCGTCAACAACATCAACACGAGCGAAGGTGGCACGCATCTGATCGGGTTCGGGACCGCGTTGACGCGCTCCCTGAACAACTACGCGAAGGCCAACGACCTGCTGAAGCAGAAGGACCCGGTGCCGACCGGCGAGGACTTCCGCGAAGGCCTGACCGCGGTGCTCTCGATCAAGGTCCCGGACCCGCAGTTCGAGAGCCAGACCAAGATCAAGCTCGGCAACCGCGAAGCGCAGTCGATCGTCGAGACCGTGGTCGGCGACGGGTTGCGCACCTACTTCGAGGAGAATCCCGCGTCGGCCCGGTCGGTGTTCGGCAAGGCATTGGATGCGCTGCGCGCCCGCGAGGCGGCGCGCAAGGCGCGAGAGCTCGTGCGCAAGAGCGCGCTCGAAGGCAGCGGCCTGCCGGCCAAGCTCGCCGACTGCCAGAAGGGGACCACGCCGGAGGACGCCGAGCTCTACATCGTCGAAGGTGATTCGGCCGGCGGCACGGCCAAACAGGGCCGCATGAGCTTCCAGGCGATCCTGCCGCTGAAGGGCAAGATCCTGAACGTCGAGAAGGCCCCGGTCGATTCGATTCTCGACCACGAGGAGATCCAGACGATCGTGCGCGCGGTCGGCACCGGCTTCCTGACCGAGGAGTTCGACGTCGGCAAGCTGCGCTACCACAAGATCATCGTCATGACCGACGCGGACGTGGATGGCTCACACATCCGCACGCTGCTGCTGACGCTCTTCTATCGCAAGATGCCCGAGCTGATCCGGCGCGGCTATGTCTACGTCGCGCAGCCGCCGCTCTACCAGATCGAGAAGGGCAAGGAGTACCGCTACGCGCTGAACGAGGTCGACCGGGCCGCTGCGCTGTCGGAGATGGGGCTCGGACAGACGACCTTCGTCGTCGCCAAGGCGATCGGCGGGCCGAGGACCTTCGCTGGTCAGGGGCTGCAGAAGCTGCAGACCCTGCTCGGCCAGATCCTCGACATGAAGAAGCGCATGCCGGCGGACCTCGGCGTGTCGTTCGACGACTATCTCGCGGCCGCGAAGCAGCCCGAGATGGAGCTCCCGGCCTACTGCGTGGTGCGCAAGGGGCAGAGCCGCTTCCTCGACACGCAGAGCCAGCTCGACGCCGAACTCGAGAAACTGCGCGTCGGCGGCGAACTGAAGATCTACGAGGGCCCCGAATCGGGTTGTTCGCGCAAGGAAGCCGACGTCGAAGTGCACGCCCTGCACATCGGTGAACGGATCACGCCGCTCTTGCGGCAGCTCGCGCAGATGAAGCTCGGCCCCGAGCTGTTCCGGCCGGGCCACGAACCGATCGGCACGGTCGCGGGCAGTGACAAGAAGGACGAGGCCAGGCCGGCTTCGAGTCTGCGCGAAGCCGCAGCGCTGATCGAGGCCTCGTGCAAGAAGTCGGTGGAGGTCAAGCGCTTCAAGGGACTGGGCGAGATGGAGGCCTGGCAGCTGCACGAGACGGCGATGGATCCGGCCCGGCGGACGCTCTACCGCGTGACGATCAACGACGCGGTCGAGGCCGACCGGATCTTCACGGTGTTGATGGGGCCCGCAGTCGAGCCGCGCCGGGAGTTCATCGAGCGGCATGCGCTCGAAGTGACGAACCTCGACGTCTGAGTCCCCGTGCTGCGCCGACTCGCGATCGTCGAAGGTTGGTCATTTCTGGCGCTGCTCGGCATCGCGATGCCGCTCAAGCACTTCGCGGGGCTCCCCCTGGCCGTGACCGTGTTCGGCTGGGCGCACGGCGTCCTGTTCGTGTTGCTCTGCGTGGTCCTGCACCGCACGATGCGGGCGCAGAACTGGCCGCTGCGCCGCGGGGCGCGCGTCTTCGTGGCTGCCGTGGTGCCGTTCGGGCCGTTCGTGCTCGAGCGGCACGATCCCGCGTGGCATCGGATGACAAGTGAATGAACCCAAGGAGGATCGAATGAGACGCCTGTTCGTGCTCGCCATCGCCGTCGTCGCGATGCCGATGCTCCCGGCCCAAGAGGCCAAGGACGACCCCAAGGCCGAGTACGCGGCCTTGCTCAAGGAACTGCGGCAGATCCAGATGGATCATGCCAAGGCGGTCCAGGCCAAGAACAAGGAGGAGGAGGCCAAGAACCCCGGCCAGGCACGAAGCATGATGAGCTTCGACATGCGCGTGGGGATCGACAAGCTCCAGCCCAGGTTCGAAGCCGGCGCCGCGAAGTACGCCGGCACCGATGGCGCCGTGCCCTTCCTGATCTGGCTCGGCCAGAACACTCCGAAGGACAAGTTGCAGGCGACGCTGCAGAAGCTCCTCACCGAGCACGTCACGAGCCCTGAGCTCGCGCCCGCGATCGGGATGCTGCTGGGTCGCGCCAGGCGCGAGCTCGACGCGACGGCCGCCGACGGGCTGCGTGCACAGTACATGGAGAAGGCGCCGGCCGACGGCAAGGCGCTGCTCTGTCTGAGCGAGGCGCAACCGGTGCTCGGCAAGGAGCCCAAGGACCCCGCGGCGCGGGCCGCCGTGGCCAAGGCCATCGAGCTGGCCGCGGATGCGAAGATCAAGGCGCGGGCCGAAGGTGTGCTCTTCGCCGCCGATCACCTGCAGGAGGGCCTGCCGGTGCCGGAGATCGAAGGCACGAACCTCGAGGGTTCGGCGATCAAGCTGACGGACTTCCGCGGCAAGGTCGTGCTGCTCGACTTCTGGGGCGATTGGTGAGGGCCTTGCCGGGCCATGTACCCACACGAGCGGTCGCTCGTGCAAGAGTTGAAGGACAAGCCGTTCGCGTTGGTC